>JAYTBL010000463.1:0-4223 GCA_043736975.1 Polyangiaceae bacterium | reverse complement strand
ATGCATCAGCGGTGGATCGTAGCAAACGCCTGCCGCCGCGAGGCCCTCAGTTTCGGACACTCTGATGCGGCTCCGAGCGACCACTACGTAGGTTGGAGTCCGGCTGGCGACTACGACGTCGTGGTCATCGGAGGCGGCGCGGCGGGTCTCACGGCGGCGGGGCTCGCGGCTTCGCTCGCTACGAGCGCCGCCTTCCGTATTCCAAGATCGATCGCGTACCCGACGCTGTCGCCCGGCGCGCGTCGGGTGGCCGCTCAGTGGTACGTGCAGAACACCTCACCGGCGCTCATGCGAGCTGTGATGGCGCTGCGCGGGCTCCGCGGAAAAGCGACCCGTGCGACCGAAACCGGACGCGATCGTCTGACTCCTCCTTCTGCCTGCCGATCGCCATGCCTCTGCGATCGCGAGCGCCGTGAACAACTGCTGTCAACGTGCTAACGGCGCGGTGGCGACATGCCTCCGCTAACGCGCTTACTCCCACGTACTTTCGCGATGAACGACCTTAGGTGGCGCTGGTACGGGTCTTGCTCACGCGCATGCGCATGCGCCCGATGCGGTCTGCCCTCACCCCGATCTTGTTTTCTCTCCTTGCGTGCTCTGCGGCGGAATCTCCAGTGGCGCCGCCCGCCCCACTGACGCCGGCTACCCCTGCCCCAACGCCAGCGACGCCCCCGGCACCGCCCGTCCTTGCATGTTCAGAAGGTGACGTGCCAGGTTCGCTCGCGCGCCTCGACGGTGTCAGCAGTATCAATGAGGAATCGTGCGGCTCGTTCGTCAAGGACGCGCGTTGTTTCGCATTCACCTTCGCGCAACAGCTGGATCACGCTGACCGTGGCGTCCATGGTGCCGCGACCTTCGATCAACGGGTTCGCTTGATACACCGCGGCTGTAGCGCTCCGACGACGATCGCGGACAACGGCTACGGATTGCCGCGCAGCTACTACGAGTTCGAACCGAGCATCTTGTTCGAGACCAACGAGATCGAGGTCGAGCACCGCTTCCAGGGCAACTCGCTTCCCCCGGTCGCGAACCGTACATGGTCCACCTTGACCATCGAGAACGGCGCCGCCGATCTGCACTCCGTCATTCGCGCGTTGAGGCCGTTCTACCCAGACAAATGGGTGACGACGGGGGTGAGTAAGGGGGGCATCACGGCGGTGTATCATCGCTACTTCTACCCGAACGATGTGGATGGAACGGTCGCCTATGTGGCGCCGGCCTCACGCGCGCGTAGCGACAACCGCTATCAGCAGTACCTCGACTCTGGGGTGTTTCCAGCAGAGTGTCTTGCGAACGTGCGCGGGTTTCAGATTGGCGGACTCGATACGCGCCGTGGCAAGTTCGTGGCGGAGTTGTCTGCCTCATTGGGTATGAGCGCCGAGGTGGCCAGCTACTACCTGGAGAGCTACATGAGCTCCTTCGACTGGGCGTTCTGGCAGTACAACGGCGATTGCGCTCGAGTCCCTGCTCCCACCGCGCCCGACGACGACCACGTTGCGTACTTTCGGGCCGCGTTGCGGAGCGATGGCATCGTGCCGGCGCCGACTGACGCGGAGCTTTCGTCAGCCGCGACTGCGTATGAGTGGTCTTGGCAACAGGGCTTTGCCCAGCAGCAAGGCGCGCACGTAACCCCTTTCCTTCAGATGCTAGCAGGCGGCCGAGGCGTCGAAGCGGGGTGGCGGGAAACCATGCCAGGCGTACCGCTGCCGGCGTATGACGGCTCCGTCACCAACAAGGTCCGCGATTGGGTTCGTGATTCCGCCGAGCGCTTGGTGTTGATCTATGGCGAGTACGATCCCTGGAGTGGCGGCGCTCTCGATGCACCCCGAAAGCCCTCCTCGTTTCGCTTTTTCGTGCCCAAAGCGGCGCACGACGCTGCAATGTCCGGTCTTGGCGGAGCGGAAGCCCAGTCGGCCATGGGGGCCGTTGCTGCGATGTACGGGAAGTCGATGCGTGTTGCCTCCCCGAGCGACACCGCCAGCGTCCGTCGGCGTGCTGAGGCGGCGCAACTTGCGTTGATCGAGCACGAGCGTGTTTCGATGCGCGGTGTGCTCATGCACAACCTGAGGTGACTCGCATTCGCTTTGGCGCTCATGGCATCGCAAGCGCGTCGACGATAGCGCCAACCTGCGCGGCGTCGACGGCGTAGAGCTCCGCGAGCGTGAGGACGAGCCGCTCGCGGGGCATGGTCGGCGCGAGCCGGCGCGCGCGTGCCTGCGGCTCGTGGGGATGAACCTCGAACAGCCATGAACCCAGCTGCCGCCGGACTTCGTCCTCGCAGATCCCCTCGACCACCTCGATCCCGCCGGCGCGCAGGATCGCGATACCTTCGCCATCGACGCGCGGGTGAGGATCGCGCATTCCTATCACCACGCGTCTCAGGCCGCGCGCGACGATCGACGCGGCGCAAGATGGCGTTCGACCGTGAAACGCGCAAGGCTCGAGCGTCGAGTACAGCGTCGCGCCCTCGACCGCGACGCCGCGCAACGCAGCGTCGCGCGCGGCGGCGATCTCGGCGTGGTCCTCTCCAGGCCCCTGCGTGCACCCGCGACCGACCACCTCGCCATCGCCACCGGCGATCACGCATCCCACCCAGGGATTGTCACCCGTCAGGCCACGCGCGCGCTCGGCCTCGACCATCGCCAGCCTCATCCTCGCCTCGTCGGACGACGCCATGGCCGCGATCGTAGCCGCTGCCGAGCCTGGAGCCCCTCTGATCGCGCTGGCATCAGCAGGAGGGGACGGCGGGGGTTTCGGCGTGCCACAATGCTCGTAGAAGGAGTCGTCATGAGCAACTTGAAGAATGCGGGGACGCCCGCGGCCCCCTCGAGCGCGACCAAGGAAAAGCAGACGCTCGTGGAGGAGGGGACGCGCTTCAAAGGATCGCTCACGTCGACGTGTTCCATCCTCGTGCAGGGCGCGATCGAGGGCGACGTCGAGGGGCCCGCCGTCACCGTCAGCGCGACCGGCGCGGTCTCCGGCAAGATCGCCACCGGCGCGCTGAAGAGCGAGGGACGCATCGCGGGTGAGTTCGACGTGGAGAGCGCGCAGGTCGCGGGCACCGTCGAGAGCAACACCGTGATCAGGGCCACGTCGCTCGATCTGAAGCTCACCGTCCCGAACGGGAAGGTCCAGCTGACGTTCGGCCCCGCCGGACGTGACGGACGAAGTCGCTCCTAGCGCCGAGACGCCGCCGCCGCCGCGCCGCAACCTGCGGAACATGAAGATCGCGGCGGTCGCGGCGGTCGCCGCAGGCCTGGTCGTCGCGCAGCGGCTCGGCGTCTTCGAGCAGGTCAAGGACCCCGCCCAGCTCACGCAGACGCTGCTCCAGCTCGGGCCCTGGGGCTACGTGGCGTTCATCGTGGCCTACACGTGCCTCCAGCCGTTCGGGATACCGGGGACCGTCTTCGTGCTCGCCGCGACGTTGACGTGGCCTTGGCCCGTGGCCTTCGCGCTGTCGATGGTCGGCACCATGGCGGCGAGCTGCGTGGGATTCTCGTTCTCGCGGTTCGTCGCGCGTGACTGGGTGATCGGGATCATCCCCGCGCGCTTCCGCAAGTACGACGAGGCGCTCGATCGCCGCGCCTTCGCCACCGTCTTCACCTTGCGGCTGATCTTCTGGATGCCGCCGCTCCTCCACGCGTTCTTCGGGGTCTCGAAGGTCCGCTTCTGGACGCACTTCTGGGGCTCGTTCCTCGGGTACATCCTCCCGCTGCTCCTCCTCAGTTACTTCGGGCAGAAGCTCTTCGACGCGCTTCGCCACGCGCCCACCGGCGTGTGGATCGGTCTCGGCATCGGCGTCGCGGTGATCGCCCTGGGAGTCTGGCGCTTCCGCAGGGAGTGAGGCCGCTGCCGAGCCGCGCGCGTCCCGCTGCGAACAGCCGAGGGTTCAGAAGACGGGCACGCAGCTGATGCCGTCCGTGGTGATCGCGCTGTCGACCGCCGGCTCCCTGCTCAGGTCGAGGACGCGGACGTGGGACGCCGGTTCATTTTCGGCCACGCCATGTCGCCCGATCGGGGGGCAGGGGTTTCGCCGCCGGCAGCCTGAGGAGGCCGCGGACCTCGGTGGGCGGCGACCTGCAGGCGAAAGCGGTTGCGGATGTCCCGCAACTTGCCTCCGCTGAGCGTCGGCCTTGGTCGCGAGGTGTGCCAGCTGCCTCTCCATCGCGCGTGCGATGCGCAGATCGCGCCTGCTCGGACGGCCTCGTCCACGACCACGACCA
>JAYTBL010000462.1:0-10085 GCA_043736975.1 Polyangiaceae bacterium | reverse complement strand
CGAGCTCGGAGTCCTCGCCTTCGCCGCCCGGCAGGGACGGGAGGAGCGAGACGTCGAAGCCCACCGGCACATGGTAGATCTCGACGGTCGGCGGGTAGAAGTCCGTCGCCTCCTCGAGCTTCTTCGTACCGTCCGGGTACTTGAGGAGGCGCGAGCGCTTCACGCGGAAGCCCTTGATGCCGTGCTGCTTGACCAGCACCTTCTTGCCCGAGAGCGTCGGCTCCTCGACCACCTTGCGCTTGAACGAGAGGGTGGAGACGAGCTCGCGGCCGAAGCTCACCTCGACCGGGCGCATCTTGCCGAGCAGCTCGATGCGGAGCTTGTTGCCGTCGCCGCCTTTACCTGTAGAGGCGTGGACCACCACCGGGAACGGGTGCGGGTTACGCACCTTGAGGTCGACGCTCGGGTACACGACCGTGGAGTCGAGCCCCATCGGGATGTACGCGCTGGGCCGCGAGTGCGGGAGGCGCTCGAGGAGATCGAGCCCGCCGAAGAACGCCGCGGCGTGGAAGGTGGAGGCCACCTGGCAGGTGCCGCCGCCCACGCCCTCGACCATCTCGCCCTTGAAGATCTCCCAGCTCTTGGCGAAGCCGTTGGCCTCGCTGCGCTCGCCGACCACGGTGTTGAAGCTCACCATCTCGCCAGGCGAGATGACCAGGCCGTCGAGCTTCTGCGCGGCGTTGTCGATGTTCTTGCCGCGGCGCTTTTGCTCGCCGCCGCGCGAGAACGAGGTCTCGTACTCGGCGATGACCGCGGAGATGTCGAGGTTCTTCAGGAACGCGGCGGAGATGCGGGGCGCGAACGACGCGACCGGGAGCTCGATGCGGTGGCCTTCGTGGCGGACGTCGGGCGTCCTCGCGGCGCTCTCGAGCAGCGCGACGGTCCCGTCCTGATCGACGTAGCGGCCCTCCTTCTCGGGGATGGTGGCGTGCTTGTCGAGGTCGAGCCGCGCGGAGATCGCCTCGCTGTCGGTCAGCTCCTTCACGCTCTCGAGCTTCGCGAACGTGACCTCACGCTCGACGTGGAGGCGGAGCGGCACGTCGATCTGTCCGGCGCGCGCCGCACGGATGGTCTGCACGCGAGCCCACACGTCCGCGGTCTGGCCGACGCGCGTGGCGATGGCGATGGTCTCGTCGACGTCGACCTTGACGCCCAGCTCCCCGAGCGTCGCCTCGATCACCGGCGCGCCTCCACCGGGCACCGCGAGCGCGACCTTGCGCGCGGCGAGCGAGGCGGCGTGGGCCTCGACCACGGCGCGGAGGCCCTTCGCGTCCGTACCGGCGGGGAGCCGCTCGCCGTCGACCGCGAGGCCCGGAACCAGGTACGCGGTCGGGAGGTAGTGGGCGCGGAGCCCGGCCCCCGCCCCCGCGACCGCCGCGAGCAGGCCTCCGATGAGGCCGAGCCGCAGCCCCCAGCGCTTGCCCGGCCGCGGTTCCGGCGCCTTTTTCACGTAGATCGCCGCGGGCGGGCCCGACGGCGCAGGTGCCTGGCGCACATGTGGGTTGGGGGGCGGCGGAAACGACATGTTGAGGAAACGCTCGCGCGAGTATCGGTCATCCCCGATGAAATCCCAAGATCCGATGAACTCGCGCTTGCGGAGGTCGCCTGCGGTCGTGCTCGGCTTTCGCGCGTGTATGATCGGGCCCACCGGGCACCGCCTTGAAGACCTGCACGCAGTGCAAGATGCGCTACCCCAACGAGGCAGAGTACTGCTTCGTCGAGGGGGCGGAGCTCGTCGAGCTTCCTGATCCCAGGATAGGCACGCTCCTCGCTGGCCGTTACGTCGTCGAGGAGGTGATCGGCGAGGGCGGCATGGCCACCGTCTATCGCGCGCGGCACAAGCTCGTCGAGCGTCCGGTCGCGGTGAAGATCATGAACCCGATGCTCGCGAGCGATCCCATCGTTCGCGAGCGGTTCCGGCGCGAGGCGCGCAGCGCGCAGAAGCTCGCGCACCCGAACATCATCGAGATCTTCGACCAGGGCGATACCGAGGACGGCACCTGTTACATCGTCATGGAGCTGTTGCGCGGCGAGTCGCTCTCGGCGGTCGTCCACAAGAAGCGGCTCGAGGTCGATCGCGCAGTCCACATCATGATCCAGATCGCCCGCGGCATCGCGCGCGCGCACGATCTCGAGGTGATCCACCGCGACCTCAAGCCCGAGAACATCTTCCTGAGCCGCCGCGACGACGGCTCCGATCTCGTGAAGCTCCTCGACTTCGGGATCGCGAAGAGCCGCCACGACTCGCGCCTCACCGGGCAGGGCGAGCTCTTCGGGACGCCGCAGTACATGGCGCCGGAGCGCATCCTGGGCAACGACACGGGCGGCTCGAGCGATCTCTACGCGCTGGGCGTCGTCTTCTTCGAGATGCTCACCGGACAGCTGCCGTTCACCGCGCCCGACGTCGCCACGTTCTTCGTCAAGCACATGAACGAGCCGCCGCCCTCGCTGCGCTCGATCAACCCCCGCGTACCGCAGGCGCTCGACGAGCTGGTCGTGAAGATGCTGGGGAAGGATCCGAAGGATCGCCCGGTCGACGCGCACCGCATCCACGCCGACCTCCTCGAGATCCTCAAGGAGCGCGAGGTGGCGGGCCCGCCCGCCGCCGACGCCGAGGCCATCAGCGTCGCCGCGCCCATCACCCTCGCCGCCGGCGCCGCCGACCAGTGGGCGCGCCGCATCTTCGTGCTCGAGCAGATGCTCTCCCGCGCCTTCGGGGCAAAGCAGCGCGCACCGGGCGAGCTCACGCACCTCCTCGACGAGGTGAACCAGCTCGTGCGCCAGGTCGTGTCGCTGCGCAGCGAGAGCATGGACGCCCAGCGCACGCTCGAGGAGATCGATCTGCGCGGCCGCGAGAAGCGCGCGCAGCTCGGCTTCGCGGTCGATCAGCTCGGCCTCGATGGCTCGAAGTCGAAGGAGGAGCTGCGCGCGGCGCGTGACGCGCAGAAGCGCGGCGAGGACGAATGCAAAGCGGCGCGCGAGCGCTTCGAGCTCGCGCACAAGGAGGTGGTGATCTGGGAAGGCCGCTCCGGCTTCCTCGAGCCGTGGTCCGATCTCGCGCAGGCGTACCGCGCCGTCGCCGACGTGGTCGACGAGTGGAACGCCTACCGCGGCGAGGAGCGCCGCTCGCAGGAGGCCTCCGAGGCCGCCGAGCGCGTGGCCAACGACCTCGATTTCCAGATCCGCGAGCTGCGCGCCGCGCTCGCGAAGGCCGAAGAGGAGCTCGACGACGAGCGCGAGAAGTGCCGCGAGGCGATCCACCGCAACGGCGACGAGGCCGACGTCCTCGAGAGCCAGCTGCTCGACCTCACGACCCGCTTCTGCCAGCCGCTCCGCGCGCGCCCCGAGCTCGCGCCGCTGTTCAGAGAGCTGGAAATCGAAGCTGGGGCGGCGGCCTAGCCTCGAAGGCCACCTCCGCGCCCGCGAAGCGCCGCTTCATGGTCGCGATCGCCACCTCGCTCGCATCCACGAGCACGAAGCGCCGCTCCGACTCCAGCGCCGCGGCGCCGGTGGTCCCGCTTCCCGCGAAGAAGTCGAGCACCAGCCCGCCCTTCGGGCATGACGCGCGGACGATGCGCTTGAGGATGCCGATCGGCTTCTGCGTCGGGTAGCCGAGCTTCTCCTTGCCGGTGGGGCTCACGATGGTGTGCCACCAGGTGTCGGTGGGGAGCTTGCCGCGCGCGGTCTTCTCCTCGCCCACGAGATCGGGCGCCATGTACGCGATGCGGTCGACCTCCTCGGTGTCGAAGTGATACTTCGCCGGGTCCTTCACGTAAAAGAGGATGTTGTCGTGCTTCGCCGGCCAGCGGCTCTTGCTCCGAGCGCCGTAGTCGTAGGCCCAGATGATCTCGTTGAGGAACGACGCCCGGCCGAAGATGCCGTCGAGCAGCACCTTGCAGTAGTGCACCTCGCGGTAGTCGATGTGAAAGTAGAAGCTCCCGCTGGGCGACAGCACGCGATGCGCCTCGCGGAGCCGCGGCTCGAGGAACGCGAGATAGTCGTCGAACGTGTCGCTGAAGCCGGCGTCCTGCGAGACGCGCTCGGTGGCGTAGCGGCGGCCGGCGAAGCCCGTGCGATCGCCGGCGGCGCCCTCCGCGACCTGCACCGTCTTCAGGCGGTCACGCTTCTGGACGCGGCCGGTATTGAAGGGCGGATCGACGTAGACGAGATCCACGGAGCCATCGGGCATCGTGCGGAGGACGTCCAGGCAATCGCCGTGGATCACGCGGCCGATCAAGGAGGGAGGCCCGCTACCCTGCATCTACTATAGTCATAGCGCGCGCGGCGCCCCATGCCCACCACCCTCCTTCCCGATCATGTCGCTGCGCTCCTCGCCGATCTCGCGTGGCACGCTCCTGCCGCCGTCGCGCCGCGCCCGAGACGGAGCGTCGTGCACGTCCTGTACGGCGGCGCGCATCTCTATCGACCGGGCAGCGCGGCGAAGCTCGGCGCGCTCGCGCGCGGCTCGATGGCCGCCTTCGGGAAGGACGATCGCGTGTTTTCGCGCGTGGTGGGCCTCGAAGGCGAGTCGCTCGCCGCCGAGGTGGCAGAGCGGGTCCGCGAGAAGCTCGAACGCGAGCCGATCGAGAAGACCTGCATCGATTTCGAGGACGGCTACGGGCCGCGGCCCGACCCCGAGGAGGACGCTGACGCCGAGCGCACCGCGGCGGCGCTCGCCGGCGAGCCCGCCTCCGCTGCGCCGATCGTGGGGATCCGAATCAAGGCGCTCGCGCCCGAGTCGGCGCGCCGCGCGATCCGCACGCTCGATCTCTTCGTGACCACGCTCACGCGGGCGGCGAACGGCGCGCTCCCCGAGAGGTTCACGGTCACGCTCCCCAAGGTCTCGAGCGCGCACGAGGTGACGGCGCTCGCCCGGCTGCTGTCGTCGCTCGAGGCGCGCCTCGGGCTCGCGGTCCCCATCGGCATCGAGCTCATGATCGAGACGCCGCGCGCGCTCCTCGACGCGGAGGGCCGCGTGGCGTTGCCTGGCCTGGTCGCGGCGGCAGGCGGGCGCTGCAGCGCGGTGCACCTCGGCGCGTACGATCTTACCGCGAGCCTCGGGGTGACGGCGGGCGAGCAGCGGCTCGATCATCCCGCCTGCGAGGCGGCGCGCGTACTGATGCAGCTCTCGCTGGCCGGCACGGGCACCGACGTGGTGGACGGCGCGACCACGCGTCTGCCGACCGGCAAGGACGCCGCGGCGGTGCACGGCGCGTGGGCGCTGCACGCGAAGGGGATCCGCAGCGCGCTCGCGCTCGGCATCCATCAGGGCTGGGACCTCCATCCCGCGCAGCTGCCAGCCCGCTACGGCGCGGTCTACGCGTTCTTCCTCGCCGATCGCGCGGCGATGACGGCACGCCTGCGCGCGTTCGTGGAGAAGGCGACGAAGGCCACGCTCTCCGGTCAGATCTTCGACGACGCCGCCACCGGCCAGGGGCTCCTCGAGCACTTCGTGCGCGGCGCGGGCTGCGGCGCGCTCTCCGCGGAAGACATCGCGGCCACCGGCCTCACGCTCGACGAGATGCGCGACCGCTCGTTCGCGAAGATCGTCGAGGCGCGCGCAGCGCCGTGATGCATCGAGCCTTCTTCCTCGGGATCGTGCTGGTCCTGGTCTCGTCGGCCTGTCGCCCGCAGGGTGCGGGGGCGGCTGCGCCCAGCGGAGAGGGACAGGTCACCCAGGAGGTCGTCTACGAGCGCATGCCCGACGGCTCGGTGCGCAAGACCACCATCACGCGGCGCACCGCGGCGGCGCCGGAGCCCGCGGCGCGCCCCGCCGACCCGTACCCGGCCGATCCGCTCGTTCGCTACAACGTCGAGCGCGTGAACCGCTACCGCGCGCAGGGCGGCCTCCCTCCCCTCCTCTACGACGCGCGCATCAGCGCCTTCGCCATCGCCGGCTCGCAGCGCCTGGCGCGCGACCACGTCCCGCACGCGAACTTCGCCGACAACGCGCAGGCGCAGCGCTTCGGCTCGCGCAGCGCCGAGAACCAGGGCGATCCGCGCGGCGTGCCCGCCATGGATGCCGACCCCTGGCGGAACGCCCAGAAGCAGGTCGACATCATGCTCAAGCTGATGATGGACGAGGGCCCCGGCGGCGGGCACTACGACACCATCATGAACCCCAAGCTGCGCCGGATCGGCGTCGGTAACATCTATTCCGGCGGGCGTTTCTACCTCACCAACGATTTCTCGGACTGATGTCACGGCGGCGCGCGCTGCCTCGTCTCGGGGGTATGGCACGTCGAATCCTGGTCATCGGTGGAGGGTATGCGGGGCTGCTGTTCGTGAACCGCCTCGCGCGGAAGACGCGCGCCGGAGACGTGCAGATCGTGCTCGCCTCGGCGCGGCCGTGGTTCGTGGAGCGCGTGCGGCTGCACGAGGACGTCGCGGGCCACGGACCGGCGCGGCGCGCGCTGGCCTCCCTCACCGATCCGCGGGTGGGCGTGCGCGTCGGCACGGTCGAGAGCGTCGACCTCGCGGCGCAGCGCGCGGCGTTCGCGGACGGCGCGACCGAGGCGTTCGACGAGCTCGTCCTCGCGACCGGCAGCGTCCGGGCGCCGTGCAGCGTGCCCGGGATCGCGCACGCGCGCAGCTGCGCGAACGAGGAGGAGGCGCTCGCCTTGCGCGCCGAGCTCGGAGGCCTCGCGCGCGGCGCTCGCGTGGTGGTGGTGGGCGGCGGGCTGACCGGCATCGAGCTGGCGACCGAGCTCGGCGAGCAGCGCGGTGTTCTGCGCGTCACGCTCGTGACCAGCGGCGAGGTGGGGCTCGGCGTCTCGGCCAGGGCGCGCCAGCACGTGCGCGCGACGTGCGCGCGGCTCGGCGTCGAGCTCCGCGAGCACGCGCGCGTGGTGGCGGTGGAGCGCGACGGCGTGGTGCTGGCCTCGGGCGATGTCCTGCCTAGCGCGATCACCGTCTTGTGCGGCGGCCTCGCCGCCACCACGCTGGCGGGCAGCCTGGGGCTCGATGTCGATGCTCAGGGTCGCGCCGTCGTCGATGCCCAGCTCCGCAGCACGTCACACGCGCAGGTGCGCGTGATCGGGGACGCGGCGCGCGTCGACCCGGGCGGTCGCGGCCAGCCGCTGCGCATGGCCTGCGCCACCGCGCTCCCGCAGGGCGCCTATGCGGCTGATGCCGTCGCGCACGCGGTCGCCGGGCGCGAGGTGCGGCCGTTCTCCTTCGCGTACTTCCTCCAGTGCCTGAGCCTGGGTCGGCGCGACGGGCTGAGCCAGCTCGTCGATCCCTGGGACGCGCCGCGCAGGCTCCACCTCCGCGGGCGCCTCGCCGCCTGGAACAAGGAGCTGATCTGCCGCTACGCCGCGAGCTCCCCGAGGCTCGAGCGCCGCGGCATCGGCTATGCTTGGCCGACGGCGCCCGCACGCTTGCGTACGGCCGACGCTCCCCTCCTCGCGACCAGGGACTCGTGAACGCCAAGATCCAGACCTTCGAGGCCGAGCGCGGCCACCTCTTCGCGGTGGCGTACCGCATGCTGGGGCGCGCCTCGGAGGCGGAGGACATCCTCCAGGAGGCCTTCCTGCGCTTCGCCCAGCAGGACGAGGCGCTCGCGTCGGCGCAGGCGTTCCTCACCACGATCGTGGTGCGGCTGTGCCTCGATCAGCTGAAGTCGGCGCGCGCGAGGCGCGAGAGCTACGTCGGCCCGTGGCTGCCCGAGCCGCTCGTCTCGGAGCAGGAGCCCGCGGCGACGCCCGAGGCGCGGGTCGAGCTGGCGGAGTCGCTCAGCGTCGCGTTCCTGGTGCTGCTGGAGCGGCTCTCGCCGCTCGAGCGCGCTGCGTTCCTCCTGCGCGAGGTGTTCGATCGCCCCTTCGCCGAGGTGGCGGGCGTGCTCGAGACCACCGAGGCGGCGACGCGCCAGCTGGTGGCGCGGGCGCGCGCGCACATCGACGAGAACCGCCCGCGCTACGACGCGCCCGCGGAGAAGAAGCAGGAGCTCCTGCGCGCGTTCATCACCGCGTGCGCCACGCAGGACGCGACCGCGCTCGGCCTCGTGCTCAAGGCCGACGTGGTGGTGCGCTCCGACGGCGGCGGCAAGGTCCACGCGGCGCGCAAGCCGATCCTGGGCCGCGAGCGCGTGGTTCGCTTCCTGCTCGGGATCCTCCAGAAGGAGCCGCCCCCAGGCGCGCCTCAGCTGGTGTGGGTCAACGGCCAGCCCGGCTTCGTCTTCCGCGACGAGACCGGCACGCACTCTGCAGTCACGCTCTCGATCGAGGGCAACGAGATAAGCGACGTGTGGATCGTGAACAACCCCGACAAGCTCGCGCACCTCACCCCGCGCGCGGCGCTCTGAAGACGGAGCGCACCCACAGCGTCCGCGTCGTCCGGTCGAACAGCAGCGCGACGCGATACCTACCGGCGAGGAACAGAATTGGTTCCGAGAGACCATCCGCCAGGCGTGCACGTCGAACGTCGCCCACCCCGTGCTCCGAGTACCTCTGCACCTCGGCCGCAATCCAGGCGGCGTCCTTCCACGAGGGAATGTCGAGTAGCTCGCGCACGGCGCGAACGGACCACTCGAGGCGAAGGCTCATTCGTGTCGATGCTTGCTCTGCCCCGCGAGCATCTCGAGCACTTCAGCAGTCCCTCGTCCGTGGCCCGCCACGACGGCTTCGCACGCGATGGCTTCGAGATGCGCGAGCTCTTCGGGTGTGAAGTCCTCGGCGCCGGCAAGCGGCGCGTTCTCGAGGGCGCGAATCACGGGATCCTCATCATCGGTAACGCATCCTGTCGCCACGCTCGGATTCGTCGCCATTGGGGAGACTATAGCTCTGCGAGTGGTGTAGCGCACCTCACTCGGCGCGGAAGGTGAACGCGGCGGTCGCGGTCTTGCGCCCTTCGATCTTCACCTTCTGCGACTGGCGGCCGTAGGCCTCGTGCCACGCCTCGATCTCGTAGTCGCCCTCCGGCACGTTCTGGAGCGTGAACTCGCCGCTGTCGCTCGAGACCGCGAAGAACGGATGCGCGACCACGCCCACGAACGCGGCCATCCAGGGGTGCACGTCGCACTTCGCGCGGACCATCACCTCTTGCTTGTCGAAGGTCTTCGCGAGGCGCATATCCTTCGAAGGCATCATGTCGTTGAAGGGCGCGTTGATCTCGGCGGTGGTGCGCACGTTGTGCAGCACCGGATCGCTGTTCAGGAAGACCACCTTCTGCCCGACCTGCGCGCCGATGACGTGGGGGTGATAGATGCACCCCTGCTGGTCCATGACGATCAGCTCGGCGGGCGCCTCCGCCCCCTTGTAGGACTCGAGTCCCTGCTTCACCCAGACGAATGCATTCTGCAGCTTTCCGTCCTTGACCAGGACGGTCTCGGTGAAGACTGGCCCCTTGGCGTCGGTGGTGCACGTGCCGAGGTTCAGCTCCTTGGGCGGCGGAGGCTTGCCGTCGAGCCTCACCGTACCCTTCACGGTTCCGACCACCGCCTCGTTCGCCACCTGCTTCGGGCCGCCGACGCTGGTGGGCACGCTCGCGGAGAGCGGGCCGGTCGCGGTGTCGGCCGCGGCGGGCGGCGCCGAGGAGGTGAGCGCGGAGTGCCCGATGGTGAACGCCACCGCGAGCACGCCGATGAGGATGCCGGGCGACAGCTCCTTGGTGACGTTCTGCAGGTGACGGATCGCCGAGCCGAGCACGATCACCGCGGCGAGGATCGCCCAGTTGTACTTGCTGCCGTACGCACCCGGGAAGTGGTTGCTCAGCATGATGATCACGACCGGATAGGTCAGGTAGTTGTTGTGCCGTGAGCGCGTCTTCGCGTGCTTCGCGAACTTGGGATCGGGCTTGGTGCGCGCGTTCACCGAGGCGACCAGCGCCTTCTGCGCCGGGATGATGTGCACCCAGACGTTCGTGGCCATCCAGGTGCCGATCATCGCGCCCGTCATCAGGTACGCCGCGCGGCCGCTGATCACCTTCGTGAGGAGGACGTTCACCGCGACGATCAGCACATACGTGACGAGCGCGCCGACGTAGACGTTCTTGACGAGCGGCGAACGCCACAGCAGATCGTAGACGAACCACGAGCCGATGAGCCCCACCACGCAGACGATCGTGGCGAGGGTGGGGCTGATCGACGA
>JAYTBL010000461.1:0-10090 GCA_043736975.1 Polyangiaceae bacterium | reverse complement strand
CAAGAAGTCGTTCTCCACGCTCTTCAAGGAGGTCTTCGGGCTCGATGCCGGCGATCTCGCCGCGGTGGAGGCGGGCTTCGGCAACGTCGATCACCTCGTGGTCGGATCCTTCAAGACTCCCTACATGATGGGCGACCCCGCCTCGCGCGATCCCGACACGCGCTTCCACGCCGATTTCAAGACCGGCGCCGCCGACGTGCACACCGACGACGTGCAGTGGTTCCTCTCGGTGCCGAAGACCAAGGGCGCGAAGAAGGCGCCCTTCCCCGTCGCGTTCTGGGGCCACGGCGTCACCGGTCACGCCGACGAGATCCTGTTCTACGCTGGCGACTACGCGCGCCAGGGCATCGCGCTGTTCGGCTACAACAACCCCGAGCACGGCCTGGTCTTCGACGAGCGCGACGAGGCGCTCGCCTCGGCGCGCCTCTCCCTGAACTGCCTGGTGCCCTTCCTCGGCGCCTTCAAGAACGGACGCGCGCACGATCTCAACGGTGATGGCAAGCCCGACAGCGGCGGCTTCTGGTGGACCGCGCACATCTTCCACACCCGCGACAACGTCAGGCAAGGAGTCCTCGACGGCATGCAGGCGCTCCGCATCCTGCGCACCTTCGACGGCCAGACCATGTCGACGCAGGACTTCAACGGCGACGGCAAGCCCGATCTCGCGGGCGACTTCGATGGCGACGGAACGGTCGACGTGGGCGGGCCCAACGTCTCGTACTTCGCCGCCGGCGAGTCGCTGGGCGGCATCATGAGCGGCATCCAGGGCGGGATCGAGCCGTACATGGTCGCGGCCGCGCCCATGTCGGGCGGCGGCTCGCTGGCGCTCGACGTCGGGTTCCGCTCCTACGGCGTCGTCGAGTCGGTGACCGCGCAGCTCCTGGGCCCGGTGGTGTTCTCGGTGCCCGCCTCGGAGCGGCCCGACACCAACAAGCGCAAGATGGGCACCCGCTGCGGCGCCTCGCAGCGCTCGGTGCGAATCGTGGTCAACGAGGGCGTCGACAACCACGAGCTCGAGATCGCCTGCCTCGAGCCGGCGGAGCTGTCCGAGCAGATGACGGTCGTGGTCGCGAACGTGGCAAACGGCGAGAGTCGCTGCGCGCGCACCGGCCAGGACGGGCGCTTCGCGATCCCCATCCCCACCAGCGTGGGGGACAAGCTCGACGTCCAGATCTACAACGCGCCCGACGTCGTGAAGTCGTATGACGGCTGCGCGGTCCTGCGCGACTCCCCGGTGGGTCGCCGCATCTCGACCTGGGAGAAGCCGGCGCTGCACGTGCTCGACGTCGCGAATCCCGACACCAACAAGTGTGAGGAAGAGCTGGGCTGCGCGCAGTTCCGCGACGTCTTCTATGCGGTCGGCTCCTCGCTGGTCGCGCCCAACGAGGGCTTCGGGTTCCATCGCCAGTCGCCGGCGCTGCGGCGCTTCCGCGATCTCGCGCAGGCCGCGTTCGATCCCGCCGATCCGGTGGCGTTCGCGCCCTATTACATGATGAAGCCGCAGTTCGACGAGAACGGCGTGCGCGTCGCGCCGCACGCGCTGCTGAACATCAACACCGTGGGCGACAACTTCGTGCCGATCGGCGCCGGGATCACCTTCGCGCGCGCGGCCGGCGCGGTGCCCTTCCTGCCGCCCTCCGCCGCCACGCGCTACCCCGACTTCGCCGACTACGCGACGCCCGCCGAGCTCTACGAGCGGCTGGGGCGAAAGACGCCGATGCAGTTCCTCGTCGATCGCTCGGTGGTCGAGGGCATCGCGCGCCTGGGGCGCACCAGCGCCGGCCCCGCCTGCAAGCCGAACTACCGCGCGAACGCGACGATCTGCACCAAGACCGACGTGACCATCGATCCCCTGAAGTGCTCGAACGCGCTCTACGACGTGGACTGGGTCAGCGAGGGCAACATGCCCTTCGACCAGCCCCACCCCGAGACGCCGCTGCGCCTCGCACGCGTGGCCTCGGTCCGCGCGCGCGACGACGCCTCGGTCGCCGCAGCCTGGGAGCCGCGTCTCCGCGGCACGCCCTTCGCGCCCGACAGCGCCGGCTGGTCGGCGCGCGACCGCGTGGTCGGCATGCTCAACCACTACCTGGTCCCCGAGGGCAAGCACACGTGGGACGTGGGCGACGTCTGCCTCGCGTGGGACCCCGCGACCTACGGCAACGCGCTCACCGCGAAGTTCTTCGCCAGCGACGGCAAGGACCTCTACTACCTGAGCCACCCCAAGACCCACGGCTGCCTGGTGGACGGCTCCTGCGATTTTCTCAAGTAGCGCGGACCTGCCGCGACCCGGTTCGCGTAACCTGGTTGGCGCATGCCGAGCGTCCTCGCGATCGTCAGCAAGGCCATCTTCGAGCGCGACGCGAAGCTGGGTGGTCAGCTCGCGAAGGTGGCCGACGTCGTCCCCATGGATCGCTACGTGAGCAAGAACAAGGGCCTCGCGCCGGTCGCCGAAGGCGGCGCGCTCTTCCTCGTGACCGTGCGCCCGCCGGACGAGGCGCTCTGGCTCGTGGCCGTGCTCGAGTCGCCCACGTTCGACGGCGAGAACTGGGTCGCCGCCGTTAACACCAGGCCCATCACCGACATCACGTCACTGAAGGGTGACATCAAGTTCACCACCGGCACCGGGATCAGCGCGAAGAAGGGGGCGCTGGGCATGTCGTTGCAAACTCCACGCATCCTCTCGGAGGCCGACGAGGCTCTCCTCCGCAGCGGTCACGCGACGTCTCCTGCGAGCGTGAAGGGACACCTGAACAGCCACGAGACGAGCGGGCCGACCCCGTGTCTCTGTCGGACGTGCCTGCCGAGTGCCCCCGAGAAGGTGACGGTGGGCACGCTCACGCTGGTGCGCGAGCGCGCAGAGGCCGGGGGGCGCTTCCTCTGGTACTGGATGCCCGAGAGCCTAGAGCACGATCGCGCTGCCGTACGTCGCGCCGTGGAGAGCCGCTTGCACGGGCGGAAGGCGAGCGAGAAGAAGCGTCAGTTCTCCAACATCGACGAGGTGCTCGGTAGCGCGGGCTCAGGCAGCGGGGACGACGAATGACGCTGGCCCTGCTCCTCTCTACGGACGCGGAGAGACGCCTCGCGACCATTGACGAGCTCGCCCCCGAGGTGGTCGGGGCGGCGTACGCGATCCGCGAGTGTCTGCTCGTCGACGACGATGCCGACGTCCGCGCGGGCGCGGCGGCGTGGCTCGGCGCGGCGCGGGCCTCGTGCGTCGGGCTCGCCGTCGCGGATGCGCTCTACGATACGCATCCGTCGGTGCGCATGGCGGCGTGCCGAGCGCTCGCGAAGCTTCGCTTCGTCGAGGCACTGCCGACGCTGCGCCGCCTCGCGGTCGAGGAGCCGATCTGGTGGGTGCGACGAGCTGCGGTGCTCGCGGTTGCCCGGCTCGCGCGGCGAGACGCGATCCCGCTGCTCCGTCTCGTCCTCGACGATCCGTTCTGGCGGGTCCGCCACGCTGCGGTGAGGGCGCTCGTCGCGCTCGGCGCCTCCAGCGAGTTGTCGCGACCGACGATCACTGCAGCAATGACTGGCTCGGAGCGGGCCCACGGCGCGCTCCGCTACATCGAACGAAAGTTCGGGCTCGTCGATCGCCAGAGCGGCGGCGACTCTGCAGACACGAGCGCGGACGCAGGGACCAGCACGAGCGACGCGGTCGCGACGTCGAGCAGGCTCTCCGATCCGGATCCCGCCGTGGTGGCGGCGCGCCTCGAGCATGGCCACGCGGCGACCCGCGCCGAGCTCGCGCTCTACCTCGGCGACCCGCACGAGGCCTTGCGCGCCGTCGCCGCTGCACGACTCCGTTCGTCGGGCGATGCGAGGGCGCTCCTCGCGGCGGCCCTCTGGCTCGAGGAGCCGCGGATACCCCATGCTACCGCCGCGGTCGTCGCGCTCCTGGACTCCCTCGGGCCCGACGTCGAAGTCCTGCTGGACACCATCCTCTCCGCGCCCGACGCTCGACCCGGCGCGGCGACGTGGGCGATCAGCTACCTCGCCGAGGGCGAGCGCTGGGCGCGCCTTCACGCGATCACATCTGCGCTGCGCGCACAGACGCCGATGGTCCGACGAGCGGCTACCGCGGCGCTAGGCGCCTGGCTCGCCGCGCGCCACGGCTCGGATGCGGAGCGTGCCGAGCTCATCGCGAGCGTCCGCCTCGCGCTCGACGACGCCGACGAGGACGTTCGTCGTCTCGCAGTTCACGCTCTCGTTCGCTCGGGTCAGCGAGACGCATGGCGGGTCGTCTGCGCGCTGCGCTTCGATGCCCAGCCGCGACTCGTGAAGCGACTCATCACGCTCGCAGCGCACGAGCTCGCCGACGTCGCGACGCTCGAGCTCGCGAGCCGTGACGGCGACCCCGAGACGCGCGCACGCGGGCTTTGCGCCCTTCACCGCCTGAGGCTCCTCGGCGCGCGCGAGCTCGCCGAGGCCCGCGCAAGCGCCGACCCATGGCTCCGCGCCGCGGTGCTCGACGAGGCATCCGCCGCGGATACGCTGCGCCACGACCCCGACCCGACCGCCCGCCGCATCGCGTTCGATTGCCTCGCCCCTCGGCCCGAAGCAGCGCGTATCGCCGCGAGCGACGATGACCCGTGGCTTCGCGTGAAGGCCGCGGAGCGGCTGGCACGGTCGGGCGAGGACCGCGACCTCGTGCGCGTACTCCAGCTCTCACGCGATCCCGAGCTCGCCGTGCGCGCTGCAGCCGCCGACGTGCTCGAGGCCGCGCGCGATCTCGGGGAGCGGCTCCAGCGCGTGCGCGACACCGACGACTCGGTGGTGCGTGACGCCGCCGACACGTGGCTCGGCACGCGTGCACGCGTGCTCCTCGACGCCACCTCGCTCCCGCTTGCCCACGCGCTCCCGCTCGCCCTCGCGCTCCCGCCCCCGCTGCCCGTCGCGAGCCCGCGTCCCCTCGGTTGCACGGGCCTCACCCTCTCACCGCTCGTGCTCTCCGGTGCACACGAGCCCTCGGTGGGTTCGCTCTTCCGCGCGATGAATGCAGGATGCAACGGCTTCTTCTGGGAGCCGCGGTACCGGAACCTCACGACGTTCCTCCGGGCCGCCGCGTCGCGCGGTCAGCGTCCGGTCGTCATCGCCGGCACTTATCACGCGACCGAGCGCGCGATCCGCGCCGACGTCGAGCGCACGCTCCGCGCGCTCGGGCGTGAACACCTCGATGTATTCCTCGTGTTCTGGACGCGGTCGGTCGCCCGCCTCGCGGGCGAGGTCCCGCGAGCGCTCGCGCGGCTGCGACGCGAAGGTCTCATTCGCGCCGCAGGGTTCTCGACGCACGATCGCGTGCTCGCCGAAGGAGTGCTCGGGGGCCGCGCCGAGTGGGACGTCATGATGGTCCGGCACAGCGCCGCCCATCCGGGCGCGGAGGACCGGCTCTTCGCGAAGGCGCTCGCACGGGAGACCGCGGTCTTCGGCTTCAGCGCGACCTCGTACGGACGACTTCTCCGTTCCGCCCCGGTGGACGGGGAGACGGACATCGCGCCGCCGTCCGCCGCCGACTGCTACCGCTACACGCTGACGCAGCCCGGCGTGACCGCCGTGGTCTCCGCACCGCGAGGTGGGCGCGAGCTCGTCGAGAACCTCGCGGTCCTCGCGCAGCCCACGCTCGACGCCCGCCGCATGGAGGAGCTCCGCGCGTTCGGGCGGCGCGTGCGCGAGGACTCGCTCGACTTCGCGCGCTACATCCGCCGCTTCCCCACCGCCCCCGACGGCATGAGCGAGGCCCTGACCGAGGAGCGCCTCGACCTCCACCTCTCACACGACGACGACCTCGGGGGGCCATGAAAGCGCACTGGTCAGGTCCCCACCATGTTGCTAGCCTCGAGCGGTCCTGGAGCTCGTGCCCAAGGCTAGCCACTCTGCGATGTTACGTCGTGGTCGCGCTCCGTCTCCACTCGAGCACGAATCGGTACGAGGTCCGCTCGCGGCTTCCTCGACCTCGTCCGACTCTGAATGAAAGTAGCCGAGCTCCAGGACTCTTCTTCTTCGCGGGCGCGGTGGCACCATGAGCCTCGGAGAGCTGCTCGTCGATCTCGCCGCGCTCATCGGTGAGCCGGACAAGAACAGCGCGCGGATCTACGCGCTCCTCGCACAGAACCAGGATCTTGCCGAGTACGAGGTGGCCCGCTTCTTCGTGGCGAAGGCGCTCGCGCCAGGGATCACGACCGGCCTTCGCAGCATCGATCCGCGCGAGAGAGCCCTCGCCATTCGCACCGTCGAGCTGGTGTGCCCACGATCGCAGGCGGCGAAGCTGCTGCGGCCTGTCATCAAGGATCCCGACCCCACGGCCCGGAAGCATGCGCGCCATGCCGTGCGCAAGCTCCAGATCCTCGACGTCGCGCTGAAGGATCCGCGCTTCAAGCCGAACCAGCTCTGGAACAAGGGCCCGTACACGCCGGGTGCGTACAACCCTTCGGGGTGGGCGTTCGGGGTGTACGCGCGGAAGCAGCAGGGCGCCCTGCGCGAGGATCGCCTCGCACGACACGGCCTGCCCGAGCTCTCGAGTCGCGAGGACGTGATGAAGCTCCTCGGCGTCCCCAGCGACGCTGCGCTCTCCGCCATGCTCCGGCCCGGCGCGCAGGCCGGCTCTGCCTACGTCGAGTTCGAGGTCCCGAAGGCCACCGGCGGCATCCGGCGGATCGCCGCGCCGCGCAAGCCGCTGCGCGCCGCGCAGCGGCAGATCCTGAGCGACATCCTCGCCAAGGTGCCGGTGCACGACGCCGCCCATGGCTTCGTCAAGGCGCGCTCCACGGTCACGAACGCGACGCCTCACCTGGGCGCTGCGATCGTGGTGAAGATGGACCTCGTCGATTTCTTCCCGAGCATTCACTACCGGCGCGTGGTCGGGCTCTTCGAGGAGCTCGGCTACCCGACGGGAGCCGCCGAGGCGCTCGCGGGTCTCTGCACGTACCGACCCCGGCTCGCGGACGGCCGCATGGTCTGGCCGGGCCTCCTCCCCCAGGGCGCACCTTCTTCGCCCGCGATCACGAATTTGATCAGCCGGAGGCTCGACGCGCGGCTCCTCGCGCTCGCCACCTCATCCGGTGCACAATACACGCGTTATGCCGACGACCTGACGTTCTCCTTCACGAAGGAGCCCGACAAGCTCGGGCGCTTCTTCTGGTGGGTCGATCAGATCTGCCAGCAGGAGGGCTTCACTGAGAACACGAAGAAGCGACGCGTCCTTCGCCCGTCGGGGCAGCAGCGCATCACCGGCGTCGTCGTGAACGACCACCTCGCCGTCCCGCGCAAGCTGCGGCGCCGCTTCCGCGCCATCGTCACGAACGTGGCGAAGAATGGACTCGCCGCCGAGGCACGCCAACACGAAGATCTCGAGGCGTACCTGCACGGCTTCGCCGCGTACGTCCACATGGTGCAACCCGAGCTCGGCACCAAGCTCGCCGCCGACGTGCGCGCGGCGCTCGCGAAGGGGCCACATGGCGCTCCTTGATCCAGAGCTCCTCGCGGCGGTCCTCGCTCGCCCGCTGGACGACGCGCCGCGCCTCGCCCTCGCCGAGGCCCTCCAGAAATCGGGCGATCCGCGCGGCGCGTTCATCTTCGCCCAGTGCCGGCTCGCCGGGCGCGGCCTCCCGCCTGATGTCCGCGCCAAGCTGAGGGCCGAGGCGGCCGCAGCGCTGGACGAGCACCTGAGCGAGTGGCAAGGCGTAGCATCCGGGTCGAGGCCGATCATCGTGCGCCGAGGCTTCGTCGACGAGCTCCGCGTCACGGCGAGCGACCTCGCCACGACCGGCGCCGCGATCTTCGCGACCGAGCCGGTCACACGCCTCACCATCAGCAGCGCCTCGCCCGACACCCTCGGGCCGCTGGCGCGCGACGGCGCCTTCACGCGCGTCCTCCGCCTGACGATCCGCGGCAACCTCGGCGACGAGGGCGCAACCGTCCTCGCCGCCGCCCTCGCCCAACGCACCATCCCGCTCCACGCCCTCAACGTGGGCAGCACCGGGATCGGCGCCAAGGGCGCCACCGCCCTTGCTGCGTCCCTCGCGGGCTGCCGCTCCCTCACCCTGACCGGCAATGACCTCGGCGACGAAGGCCTGACCGCGCTCGCCAAGGCGAAGCCGCTCGCGGCGCTCGACACGCTCTTCGTCACCGCCAACGAGCTCACCGACGAGGGCCTCATCGCTCTGGCGAAGTCCGCGAACCTCACCAACCTCCTCCGCCTCGGCATCGCCCGCAACGACGACGTCACCCCCGACGGCCTCGCAGCGATCGCCAGATCCAAGAAGCTCAAGCGCCTCCGCTGGCTCGAATACAGCGACGACGACGGCCAACACATCCTCACCCGCTCCTAGGTTTTGCCTTTGGACGAGGGGAGCGTCATGCGCGCTCGAGGAACGCGAGGGCCTCGACGAGCAGCCGCTCTACCTGCCGAGAATCGCGCCGTGAGAACGTCGGGTCGAGCTGCTGCGCGCCAAGAAAGGCCGCGTACTCGAGGCGGGCGAGCAGCTCGCGACGGCGCGTCGGCACCTTGTCGGGAAATAGACTCGCGAGGTGCTGTATTCGCATCTCGTCAACGCGCTCGACTCGCTCTCGTACCCGACGATCGCGGAGCCCCCACGCACGCACGGCGAGGTCGAGACGAGAGTCGAGCCGCTTGACCGCGACGCTCAGCGCGCGACGTCGAGACGCCGTCGTCTCGCCCGCCTCCGTCTTGGCGATGGGGTCTCGTGTGTTGCGTTCCTCCCACGCCTCGAGCAGCGCGGAGAGGTACACGTCGACGCTCTCGAAGTGATGGTAAAATGCACCTTTGGTCTTCACCAGCGCCGCGCACAGACGTTCGATGGTGAGCGCGTCCTCACCGCCGTCGCGGAGAAGCGTGAATCCTGCATCGACCCAGGCATCCTTGTTCGATCGCACCACGTCTATCCGTACGCGCTGACGCCGATGAGCAGAGCGAGCAAGAGCGCCAGCGGCGAGTAGAGAAAGCGGCTCCAGAGGACGTAAGGAGTACCGGCGATCGACCGACGAACGGCAGGCTCGAGAAATCCGCCGACCCCCCGCAGCAGAAAGGCGAGCACCAGCGCGGCGGCAATGAACCTCTGCATCTCGGCGACGATACCGTGGAGCGAGCCTGCGGCGAGGAGGCAGGCCCCAGCTGCGAAGAGGAGCAGCGCGACGAGCCACGTCGCAATTCGACCGGGCATCCGCGCCTCGCCCTCCCGAGAGCCAATCACGTGAAGCGCCAGCGTACCCCGTGAGTGCGCCGGAAAGCTGCTCCCGAGAGCCCAGGCGACGTGAAGAAGCGCGATGCTCACGATCAGCGTGACCGCGGCGATGCGCGCGACGAAGGCGACTGTCGGGAGCGGACCAGCGCCCAGGAGGCTCGCGATGGACAGCCCCAGAATGGGCAGGAACAGCATCCACTGAGGCAGTCGCCACGGGTTGCCGAACCGCTGGATGCCGTAGACGAGAAAGAGCAGCGCGAACCCTCCCGAGAGCGCGGCGGAGAGCGTTCCGTACGCCGCGCGCTGCGCCGGCATGAAGAGCACTCCCCCCCCGAGACCGCCGAGAACGAAGAACTGCCAGGTAAGCAGATGCCAGGCCACCTGCATCGTGCCCTTGGCGGTCTGACTGACGTCGCCCTGCAGTACCGGGCGCAAGACCTCTCGACCTCCTAGCGTGGCGTGAACGAGCGCCGTGAAGATCCACAGTGCCCCGATGAAGCCGAAAATCGCGTTCATGACCATACCATAGGGTATGTTTTGCAAGCGTCAACAGATCAGGGGCGCGCGGATCGAGGCGCTCAGCTACGCGCGCGGACCTCGGCCTCCACCGCGCGCTCCACCTGCTCCAGCGCGCGCGGGAGATCGCCGGTGGCGAACAGCTGCTCCGGAGCCAGCGGCGGGCCGATGCGCAGGCGCACGCTCCACGGCAGCCACGGCAGCAGCGAGAGCGGTGACGCGAGCCACGCCCACACCAGCAGCGCGCGCCAGGGCCACGCGTACGGGACCCAGCGCGCGATGGCGATCGCGCCCAGCACGCCGAGGGCGGTGATCGTGAAGCGCTTGATGCCGAAGAGGCGAGGCCAGAGGGCCAGCCACGACAGGAGATGCGCGCG
>JAYTBL010000460.1:0-20360 GCA_043736975.1 Polyangiaceae bacterium | reverse complement strand
GAAGCCCGCGTTCAGGGGCACCTCGTGGCGATCGAGTCGACCAGGACATCGTCGCGCGCTTGCCCCCACGACTGGCGGCACACGACGACGAATCGCGCCTGTTTCACGGGGGCGTCGTAGTCCGCGAGGGCAGCGGACGTCAGCTCGACGTCGGGGACGGACCTCAGCGAGCTCATCGTCGGCCCGGCGAAGACGCTGACGACATTTCCGGTGCCGCACCCCGCTGGGCCCATCTGACACGGGAACCCGTTGCACGCGTTTCCACCGGGCCCCATGCGAAGCACGATCGTCGACAGCGAGGCTCCCTCGCCGAAGTCCGCTCCGACACACTGCGTGACCTCCTTGCCGGCGACGGACCCCGACCCCGAACTGGGTCGGTCGAGCCCGGCGACGAGGCCGTCGTCCGCGAGGAGGTTCGCCACGCCGCACGCGCTTCCCGTCGTTCCGGACGGCGTGGCGTCGAAGGCAAGCATGGGGAACGTCTTCTGACCGCTCGCGCACGCCGCGCCATCGGCGCCATCGGCGCCGTCCGCCGTCGAGCTCCCGTCGCCGGGCGCCCCGTCCCCTCCCGCTCCGTCGAGCGCGGCCCCCGGCTCCGCCGCGTCGACCGCCGCGCCGCCCGCGAGACCGTCGGTCGGAACGACGAGAGTGCACGACATGAGGTGCACTACCACGGCCCCTATCGCGGTCGCACCGCCCAGGACCGTCGTGACAATCCCACGACCCATGCGTCGATCATACATCACGCTCCTCGGCGCTCCGTCGCCAACGCCGCCAACCCCAACGCCGAACCTCCCGTCCACGAGATCCCACGCCGTCCGCCACCAGCCTCCCACGCGTAGCGATGCGCGGGCGTAGGAGGGGAGCGGGCCTCCACCGGCCGCGTAGGGAGCACCGCCTGGGGCCCCGCAGGGGACCGTAGGCCGTCCGGTAGGGTTCGTAGCCACCACCGTCAGTCGCCCCCAGCGCGAGCGGGGCGGCGGTGCACGGATCACCCCCGCGCGCAGCGAGACCGCGGACCGCGGCCGGAGGAGGCCCGCTCCCCTCCGCAGGCCCACAACCGCGCAGCGCCGCCTAGAGCTTCCGCCCCTTGAGGAGATCCGCGAACGTGCCCAGCGAGGCCGGGACGTTCGCCTTGCCGCGCGCCGCCTCGTAGTCGGCGCGCTCCTCGGCATCCTTGGCGCCCTTGATCGAGAGGCGCAGGCGGCCCTCGCCGGTCTCGAGCACCTTCGCGGTGACCTTCGTTCCTTCGGGGAACGCCTTGCGGAGATCGGTGCCGCGCGGCACGCCGAGCTCCGCCTGCGGGACGAGCCCGCGGCCGGCGCGGCCCTTCGTGCCGTCGATCTGGACGAACACTCCGTAGGTCTCGATGCGCTCGACGACGCCCGTGACCACCGCGTTGACCTTGACCGACGCCGAGCTGGTGGCGATGGTGGTGCCGGGCTCCGCGCCGTCGGGCGCGGGGACGAGCGAGATCTTCTTCGCGGCGCGATCGATCTTCTTCACCACGACGACGATCTCCTCGCCCTCGTCGCCCTTGCCGTTCTTGCCGAGCTCCGAGATGTGGAGGAGGCCCTCGACCGCCGGGGCGAGCCGGATGAAGCGGCCGAACTCGGTGATGCGCACGACCGTGCCCTTGATGACGCGGCCCTCGGTGATGTCGAGCTCGGCCCAGGGATCGGCGGCGAGCGCCTTCAGCGAGAGCGTGATCTTCTTGGTGGGGCGCTGAGACCCGGGCCGTGCGGGCTCGACGTCCTTCACCTCGAGGACCTGCACCTCGACGGTGTCGCCGGCCTTGAGCGCGTCGTTGATCTGGACGCTGCGGTCGTGGCCGATCTCGGAGCGCGGGATGAGCCCCTCGATGCCCCCGAGATCGACGAACGCTCCGAAGTCACGGATGCCGGTGACGGTGCCGCTGAGGACCGCGCCGGGGATGATGTCGCTCAGCGCGCGGTTCGCGGACTCGCTCGCCTCGCGCTGGAGGAGGCCGCGACGCGAGAGAACGACGTTCTTGCCGCCGTCCTTGATGTCGGTGACGAGGAACTTGAGCGTCTGGCCGATGAGGGCCTTCGCGTCCTCCTCCTCGATGCGGCGCGAGTCGACCTGCGACATCGGGCAGAACGCGCGCGTGCCGGCGAGCTCGACCTCGAGGCCGCCCTTGTTCATGCCGGTGACCTTGCCGTCGACGCCCAGGCCCGCGGCCTTCGCGGTCTCGAGCGCGGCGATGCTGCCCGGCTTCCCGAGGGAGCGGCCGAGGCGGAGGATGCCCTCGTCCTCGTTGACCTCGACGACGTGGGCGTTCAGCTTGTCGCCCACCTTCACGGTCATGGTGCCGTCGTCCTCGCGCAGCTCGGCGGCCTCGAGGAAGGCCTGCACCTTGCCATCGACGATCTCGACGAACACGGCGTCACGTCCGACCTGGATGACGATGGCATCGACGCGGTCGCCGATGCGGATCGCCCGCCGCTTGCGCGGCGCGACGGGCTGCTGCTCGAACATGGCGGCGAACGAATCTTCTTTTTCGGGGCTCATGCGGGGGTGCCTCTCTAGCACGTCCTGCAGCCGGCACGGACCGTGCTCCCACACTGTACGTGCCGCATCGCCCCAGCACCTCCAGCAGCGTAAATTCCGGCAATCTCGATTCTTTCGGGTCCCCCGATCTGGATCGACCGCGCCGCTCCCACTGGATCGCGGGCGCCGGTCTTGCCGTACTCGTGGCGCTCGTCGCGGCATGCTCGGGAGCCCCCGACGACGGATCCTCGAGCGCCTCGGCGCTGTCGAGGGCGCGCTGGGTCCCCACGAACGCCGCGCTGCTGGTCGGCGAGAGGGTCCGCCTCACGTACGACGACGCCCCGAGCTGGACCAGCACGAGGGCCTGCGCGGGGAGGCTCCGGCCCGGCGGCAGGATCGTCGGCGAGCTCCTCATGGACAAGTACGCGGCCGTCGCGTCGGTCGGCGGGTACGCCTGCCGCCGCAACACCGCCGACACCGACCGCATGAGCGTCCACGGCACCGGCCGCGCGCTCGACGTCATGATTCCCACGGTCGCCGGCGCACCGAACCGCGCGCAGGGCGACAAGATCGCAAACTGGCTGATCCTCAACGCGCAGCAGATCGGCGTGCAGCTCATCATCTGGAACCGCTCCATCTGGCGCTCGAACGGCACCAACGACGACTCCTACGGCGGGCCCAGCCCGCACACCGATCACCTGCATGTCGAGCTGACCGAAGAGGCTGCGGCGCACACCACGAAGTGGTTCACGACCACCGAGGGCGACGCGGGGGGCACCGATGGGAGCACCACCGCCCGGGACAGCGGCACCCGCACCCCCGGAACCGATAGCGGCACCGATACGGACGACGATGCGGGTGCCACCACCGAGCCCGACGCCGCGCCCCTGCCCCCGCCCCTGCCCCCGCCCCCGCCCCCGCCCACGAAGGACGCAGGGGTGAAGGACTCCGCGCCGCCGACCAAGCCCGACGCCGAGGCGCCCGACACCACCACGCCGCCCGATACCTCGCCGAGCGAGAACGCGCCCGGGAGCGACAGCGCCGGCGACGCGCCCGGTGAGCCGAACTCGCTCCCCACGCGCCCCACGCGCAAGACCCCGACCGTCGCCGACGACGAGCCGCCCCCAGATCTCAGCGGCTGCAGCGCGGCCCCCGGCTCGCACGCGCCGCTGCGCTCGGTCGGCTCCGGCCTCGCCCTCGCGCTCGGCCTCGGCGCGTGGCTGCGCCGCCGCCGCCGCGGGTCGTCGCCGTAGGCGCCCTTTCTTCGCGGCGCTTCGGCTACATTCTCGGGATGGAACCCCGCATCGCGAAGAGCTTGCTCCTCACCAAGGTACTCGCCGCCGACGGGATCATGACCGAGAACGAGCGCGCGTTCCTCGATCAGGCGATGACCCGGCTCGGCGTCTTCGACTCGGAGCGGCGCGGCATCCTCGACCTCGAAGGTTGGGACGAGGCCGAGGCCGCCCTCACCGGGCTGCCCGAGGACGAGAAGCGCGACATGGTCAGTCAGCTCGTGGACGCAGCGTCCTCCGACGGGCGACTCTCACCGCTCGAGATGGCGATGGTGAAGGGGATCACGAAGGCGCTCGGCCTCGAGAGCTGACTCCGCCTTCGCCACGTGCTCCGCGAGGAGCGCGTTGATCACCGCCGGCTGCTGGAGGATGACTCCGTGCGCGGCGCCCTCCAGCTCCACGTAGCGCGCCGTGCCGATGGCCTTCGCCAGCGCGCGGCCCTGCGCCGGGGGCGCCACGCGATCCTCGACGGCGCTCACCACCAGCGTGGGGATCGGCGCGAGCTCCCCGAGCCGCGCGCTCGTGTCGTGCGCGCCGAGCGCCTGCACCTGCTTCATGATCACGCCCGGCTGGTCCGCGAGATCGCGTCCGAAGAGCGCGCCCAGCTCGGCGGCGAGCGCGGCATGATCCGCGGCCGCGAGCGCCGCGGCCGGCATCACCATCGCCAGGAATGCGCTCCGGCGCGACGCGCGCGTGCCGACACGCATGGCGATGGCCTTCCACATCATCCACGGGGTGAGCTTCGCGCCGTCCTTGCCGCGCACGAACGTGCAGAGCAGCGAGAGGCTGCGAACGCGTGCCGGAGCGTCGAGCGCGAGCTGCTGGGCGATGACTCCGCCCAGCGAATGGCCGACGACGTGCGCCGAGCCCCAGCCGAGGTGATCGAGGAGCGCGACGACGTCGTCGGTCATCGCGCGCACCGTGATCTCGCTGGCGTCG
The DNA here is from genome assembly GCA_043736975.1 of Polyangiaceae bacterium. GTDB lineage: Bacteria > Myxococcota_A > Polyangia > Polyangiales > Polyangiaceae > Labilithrix. Next base: position 15,618 of record JAYTBL010000460.1, on the reverse strand, counting down.
CCGCTGCGACCGTACCCGCGGTTGTCGAACGAGGCGCACGTGTGGCTCTTCGCGAGCACGTCGGTCTGCGGCTTCCACCCGTCACCGCCCACCCCGCATCCCTGGATGAAGAGGATCGGTGGGCCCGAGCCGCTCACGTCGTGGTGGAGAGAGAAGCCATCCCGCGCCAGCAACGCCATGCCGGCGGTATAGGTCCGGTCGCGCTTTCCGACAAGACTGGGCCTCCCGCCGCGGACCTCTCTATACCTGATGGTCGATGGCCCTCACCGCACCGCTCCTCTGGCTCGACGGCACCATCACGCGCGCCTCCGAGGCCATGATCCCGCTCATGGGGCACGCGCCGCAGCGCGGGAGCCTCGTGTTCGACGTCGGGTCGTTCCATCCCGCCCGCGGGGGAGTGGCGCTCTTTCGCGCCCGCGAGCACGTCGCGCGATTCATGCGCTCTGCACGCATCGTGGGGCTCGCCGTGCCCTTCGACGAGGACACGCTGCTGCGCGCGGCTGCGCAGGTGGTCGAGGGGTGTGGCCGGAGCGAGGGGCTCGTGCGCTGGTCGGTGCTGTACGCCTCGGCCGAGTCCGATCTCCTGCCGCGCGACCCCACCACGCGCGTCGCCGTGGCCGCACAGCTCTACGAGGATCCGGCCAAGGTCCACGTGCTCTCGGTCCGCACCTTCGACGACGCACGCAAGGCGGCGCCCGACGTGCTGAGCCCCGAAGCGAAGGTGGCCGCCGCGTACCTCGGTCCCCTCCTCGCTCGGCGCCGCGCCATCGCCGCGGGCGCGGACGACGTGATCCTGCTCGATCGCGAGGGCAATATCGCCGAGGCGCCGGTGGCGAACGTGTTCGGGGTGGTCGGCGGTGCGCTGTGGACGCCGCCGCTCGGTCTGGTCCTGCCCGGCATCACGCGCGATGCGGTGATCGCGCTCGCCGCGGACGAAGGCATCCCGGTGCGCGAGGAGCCGTTGCCGCGCGAGGTCTTCGCCGCCGCCGACGAGGCCTTCCTCACCGGCACCTCGTTCCCCATCGCGCCCATCGCCGCCATCGACGGCCGCGCGCTCCCCACCACGCCGGGACCGCTCACCGCGCGCCTCCTCGCCCGCATCACCGCCGCCCAGCGCGGCGAGGATCCCGCGCTCACTCACTGGCTCACGGTCGCCTCGACGCCCCGGATGCGGTAGAGACACACGGGTGAAGCGCCTCTTCCTTTGCCTGGCCGCCGCGTTCCTCACCCTCACCGTCCTCCTGGTCCCCGCGTGCGGATCGGAGAAGCCTCGCGGCGGGTTCGATGAGCCGCCGGGCGGCCCCACCGACGAGGCCGGCCTCGGCTTCGGCAAGGAGGCCGGCGAAGGCGGCGGCGGCTGCCCCGGCGCGTGCTCCGGCGATCTCCACTCGGTCGTCGATTGCAACGGCAACACGCTCTCCACGTGCCCGCCCGACAAGGGCTGCGCCGCCGGCGCGTGCATCGCGCCTTGCGACGCGGCGGCCGCGAACAAGAGCTCGATCGGCTGCGACTACCTCGTCTACCCGCCGCCGTTCTTCTCCGGCTCGACCTCATGCACGGGTGCGTTCGTCGCCAACAACTGGGGCACGCCGGTGAAGCTCACCATCACGCGCGGCACGCAGACCTTCAGCGCCGATCAGTTCGCGTACCTCCCCTCGGGCAACGGCTCCGCGATCACGTACGCGCCGCTCACCGGCGGGGTCATTCCGCCGGGCCAGGTCGCGCTCGTCCTCCTCAACCAGGAAGGCCCCGCGTGCCCCGCGGGGACGAAGGCCGCCACCGGCCCCGTCGCGGTCGCCGACACCGGGCTCGGCGATGCCTTCCGCCTCGAGACGGACGCGCCAGTCGTCGCTTACGACATCTTCCCCTACGGCGGAGGATCGACCGCGGTAACGTCGGCCACGCTGCTCATCCCCACCACCGCGTGGGGAGACAACTACGTGGGGACCACTGCCTACCCCGAGACCATCAGCGGCGCGCACCCGTGGCTCGGCATCGTCGCGTCCGAGGACGGCACCGAGGTCACGGTCGTCGCGCCGGTCGCCATCGTCGGCGGCGCCGGCGTCGCCGGCTCGGCGGCGAACCTGCCCGCCAAGTACAACCTGAACAAGGGTCAGTACGTCCAGCTCTCGCAGCAGGCCGATCTCACGGGCACCATCATCAAGGCGAACAAGCCGATCGGCAGCTGGGCCGGCAACAAGTGCGCGAACGTCCCGATGGGGCAGGTCGCGTGCGATGGCATGCACCAGCAGATCCCGCCGGTGCGCGCCCTCGGGTCCAGCTACGTGGCCGCGCGCTACCGCAACCGCCGCGACGGCGTGGAGGAGTCGCCGCCGTGGCGCCTCGTCGGCGCGGTCGACGGCACCCAGCTCACCTACGATCCGCCGCAAGCGGGCGCGCCCGCGACCATCGATGCCGGCAAGCTCGTGCTGTTCAACGCCAGCGGGCCGTTCGTCGTGAAGTCGCAGGACGCGAAGCACCCGTTCTTCTTCGGCGCGTACATGACCGGCTGCGCCGCCGCCGGCCAGGATCCCCCGCTCGGCTGCGCGGGCGACCCCGAGTTCGTCAACGTGATCCCGCCCGATCAGTACCTGTCATCGTATGTATTCTTCACGGATCCCACGTACCCCGAGACCAACCTGGTCTTCGTCCGCAAGAAGGGCACGGACGGCACGTTCAAGGACGTCACGCTCGACTGCGTCGGCACCCTCACCGGGTGGATGCCGATCGGCAGCGACCACGAGTACACGCGGGTGGATCTCGTGCGGCGCAACTTCGAGAAGCAGGGCAACTGCGACAACGGCCGTCACGAGGCGAAGAGCACGGGCCGCTTCGGCCTCACGGTGTGGGGCTGGGGCTCCGCGCTCACCACCAGCTTCACCACCAGCGCCGTCAGCTACGCGTACCCCGCGGGCGCCAGCGTACAGCCCATCAACGACGTGGTGGTGCCCGCCGTGGTGAAGTGAGGTTGGTCGCCGATCAGCGGAGGTCCCCGCGGCGCCATTGGGCGAGGGCCTTCTTCGCGCAGTCGTAGCCCGTGGTGACGAGGTAGGTCTCGGCGTCGACCGCAGGCACCATGATGCGCATGAGCCGCGCGAAGCCCAGCGTCGCGGGCGGAGCGATGGCGAGGAAGGGCACGCCGCGAAAGCTCTCGTCGACGATCTCCTCGTCGACGAAGCCGACGTTCGAGGCGCGCCGGAAGAAGATCTCGGCGTAGCGCCACGCGGAGTGGAGCGTCGAGGTATGGTGAAAGCCATCCTTGGGGATCGCGCGCACGTTGCAAAGGTAGACGATCTCGGTGGCGCCGAGCTTCACCGCGGCGTTGAGGGGCGCGTTGTGCAGGAGTCCCCCGTCGGCCAGGAGCTCGCCTCCGAGGGGGACGGGAGGCAGGAGCGGCGGCAGCGCATAGGCGCCGCGCGATACCGCGCGCAGCGACTCGGCGTCCGGCTCGGTGCGATTTCCGCGGACGCTCACGCGCCCCGTCTTCAAGTCGACGACCAGGAACGCGAGGTTCCGCGGGTCGCGCATCAGCGCGTCGAAGTCGACGCTCGCCTCGACCCGAGCTCGCAGCCACGTGGCATCGAGCAAGCCTTCGGTGAAGTTGCGCCCGCCGAGGAGGCCGCGCAGCACCGTCCGGAGCTTGGCTATCGAGTCCCAGAAGGCGACCGCCTCGTCGGGACCGTTGACCGTATAGCGCAGCAAATTGATCCCGCCGGCGCTGGAGCCAATGAGAACATCGGGGATGAACCCGTACTCGGCGACCGCTCGTAGCGCGCCCGCAGAGAAGGCGCCGAGGGTGCCGCCGCCGCCAAGAATGAGCACCTTCAAGAATCTTCCTCACGATCTTGGTTCTCGGTCCATCGTGCTACTGCCGCCTTCAGCATCGCCGTGGCGATGGTCCAGGCGCGGCCATGCAGCTCGCGAACGACCACCTCGTCGTCGGCTCGTGCACCCGCGGGCGGGGCGATCGGCTCGCCGAAGTGAAAGGAAAAGGGAACGGGCCGAGGCAGGATCCCGCGCTCGCCCCAGACGAGGGGAAGGTCGTACTTCGAATGACCCATGAGCAGCTGTCCCGATCCCCCCAGGTGCCCGACGACCCGGAACGCGTCGTCGACCCCGGCCGCTGCGAAGGGCACGATCGGAACGCCGGCAGCGATGGCGAGGCGGGCGAACCCCAGGCTTTGCTCCCACTGGAGCCGGTACTTGTCGCGTTCGTGCTTCAAGGTCTCGCGCGCGCCGCCGGGGTAGACGACGAGGAGCTCGCCGCGTTCGAGGGCCGCGAGCCCATTGGGCATGCTCCCGTACGCTCCGCCGAGACGCACGAGAACGTCGCGCAGGCCGGGAACCCTGAAGAACCAGCGGTCGGCAAGGCCGATCGGCAGACGTCCGCAATCCGTGAGGATACGCTCGAAGAAGAGCAGCGACTCGTAGCCGAGCATCCCGTGGTTGCCGACCAGGATCGCCGGACCGTCCTTCGGGATGTTCTCGATACCCTCGCAGGTCACCGCGTGCAGACGGGCCATCGCCCGCACCAGGGGTCGTACCGCGCGCACCAGCATCGGGCTGGTTCGCGCTTGCCACTCCCCGCCGTCCCCGCTGTCCGCGTCGCGCCCGGACCCCGATCTTCTGACGCGCGCCGGGCTCACCGCGCGAGTGTAAGGGCCATCTTCGTCGCCGACCAGACTCCGCTCCGCACGAGCTACGAGGAGGAGGAGGCCCGCTCCCCAAAGTCGGGTAGCATCGGCGAGCGATGAGCTCCACGTTCGCGGTCGAGACTGGATCGCTCCCGTCGTTCACGGCGCTGCTCGCCGCCGCCGATCTCGGGGAACCGCTCCAGCTGGCCGGCGCAGGCTGGACCGGCGAGAGCTGGCCGCGCGGCCTCTTCGCGAAGGTGGCCGACGCCGCCAGCGTGCCTTCGGCGATCGATCTCACGCCGGAGCTCGAGGCGGGCTTCGCGCGCGCTGGCCTCGCGGGCTCGTTCCTCGCGTACGTGCGCGGCTCGGCGCGCGGCGTCGTGATCTCGCGCACCACCGCGGGCGTGACGTTCTCGATCCTCGCGCTCTCGTCGGTCGACGACTACGCGCTGGCGATCCGCCTCGCGGCCACCACGGCGCGGCTCGCGGGCGTGAAGGTCCGCTCCTCGGACGACGCGCGGCCCGAGGGCGAGGAGGTCAGCGCCGAGGAGGCGCTCGTTCGCTTCGGCCCCGCGTTCGCGGAGCAGAGCGCGCGCCAGGTCGGGACGTGGCTCGCCGAGGACGTCGCGGAGGGGCGCACCTATCACTTCCAGGGCCCGCACGGCTTCACGCAGCTGGCGCCTGCCGATCTGCGCGACGTCCCGAAGGACCAGCGCCTCGCTCGCGCCCGCGCGATACTCGCGGGTGACGCGACCGCGCATCACGCGACCGCCGCCGATCCGCGCCGCGAGTCGGTGCTGCTCACCGCCGCGATGGTGTTCGCAGCGGGAGCCGACGGCCGGCTCGACGAGGAGGAGGCCCGCCAGCTCGAGGCGCACTTCGCCACCATCGCCGAGCTCGGGAGATTCCCTGCGCGCGAGCTGCTCGATGCCGTCAAGAACGAGGTCCCGGGCATCGCCGCGCTCCGCGAGCTCGGCTCGCTGACGCTGCGGCGCAAGGCGTTCGTGCTCGCGGGGGAGGTGATCGCGAGCGCCCAGGGCGGAAAGCTGGGCGGCGAAGTACGCGCCGAGCGGCGTCGACGACGCGGTGGCGCGGAGCCTCGTGCTCGGGATGTTGCTCGCGGCGGCCGCCGACGGCGTGGTCGACGCGCAGGAGGCAGCGCTGCTGTCGGCGCTCGCGCGCACGGTGCCGGAGCTCCGGACGCGGGACGTGGCGGCGCTCTTCGCCGCGGCGCGCGCGCGCATGAGCGAGGGTCTCGAGGTCGCGCTCGCGGATCTCGGCTCGCTGGCGGGCAACGAGGACAAGTGCTTCGCGCTCGCCGCGGAGGTGGCGCTGGTCGCGGGCGAGGGCGATGCGGCGATGCTCACGCGCCTCCGCGATCACATCCACCCCAGCGAAGCCCATGCCGACTGCGCGATCACGACGTTCGCCGCAAAGTACGCCTGATCCCGCGCTCAGGCCGCGCGCGGATCGCGGCGGAGCCAGGCGAGGACGCGGGCCAGACTGCTGAGGCGTTTGGGTCGGGCGAGGGTGACCGATACGCCGCCCCCCCTCGTGCTCTCGAGCGGGCCGCTCTTCTGGAGGAGGCGCTTGATCGGCGTGTTGCCGTCGAGAACGTGCGCCACGAGACGCTCGATCCCGTGCTCCTTCGCCTCGACCACCAGAAGCTCGAGCAGCTTGGAGCCGAGGCCGCGGCCCTGGAGGGCGTCGGTCACGGTCACCGCCACCTCCGCGGCGCGCGGATCGTCGCGCAGCCGGATGACCCGCGCGACCGCGACCAGCGGCCGCGGCACGCCGCGTTTCGGCCGCCCAGCGAGCGTCGCGACCAGCGCGATGTGTGCGTGACCGTCGACCTCGGTGAGGGATCACATTTGTCCCGTCTGCCAGCAGGTGCTTTCGGTTCCGCTTCGTCGCGACCATCGATCCTAGCGCGGCGGTGTTTCATCCCTGTGTCGGGCGCGTCACTTCCCGCCCGAGACCTCGCAGCGGTAGTCGCCCACGATGATCTGCGCGCGGCGGCACACCACGACGTAGTGGCCGGCGCCGGGGCCTTCGATGTCGTACTCGGTGGTCTCGTCGAGCATGCCGCGGTTGCCGCGGATGTTCGTGACCCGGCAATGGTCTCCGCATCCCGCCCGCTTGCGCGCGCTGTCGTTGGCGAGCGCCCGTACCGCGGTGTCGTCGGAGAAGACGTTCGCGTAGGCGGTCCAGAGGCTCACGCCCAGCAGCAGGACCGTGAAGATCCGGAACCCCTTGCGCGCGCCCTGGCCCATGGGCGAAGCATAGCCAGGGAGAGCGCAAATCGGGCCGCCGCCTGCTAAGAAGCGTCATGCTCCAGCTCCGCGTCCCCTTCGGCCTCGTGCTCTGCTCCGTGTCCCGCCTCGTGTCCCGCCTCGTGCCCTGCGCCACCGCCGGCGCGCTCCTCGTCGCCGCCTGCTCGTCCTCGACGAACAACACCGGCATCGGCGGCGACGCCGGCCCGGGCCTCACGCCGCCGACCGGCGATGCGGAGCCCGGCGACGCCAGCACCCCGGTCGTCGATCTTCTGCCCGGCTGCACGAAGGATCCCGGCGCCACCCCGCCCACGTTCGATCGCGGCTCGGCCGACGACCCCATCGGCGGCGCCGAGAAGTTCACGCTCGCCATGGCGCTCGCGGGCTTCCCCGCCGGCACCGGCAAGCTCACCGCGGCGATCGACACCGAGAAGTCGGTGATCCGCTGCGAGCTCAGCGAGACCGCGGCGCCCATCACGGTCGCGAACTTCGTCGGTCTCGCGCGCGGCACGCGCCCCTACAAGATGAAGAACCAGTGGCAGGTCGGTCGCTTCTACGACGGCCTGGTCTGGCACCGGGTGATCCCCAATTTCGTCATCCAGGGCGGCGACCCCGATGGCATCGGCACCGGCGGTCCCGGCTACGATCTGGTCAAGGAGAACCAGCTCGACGAGCCGCTCGGTACGCTCGCCATGGCCGCGAGCAAGGCGCCGAGCGGGAGCCAGTTCTACATCGTGGTCGGCAAGGGCCCGGGCCCGGACTACAACGTCTTCGGGAACTGCACCACCGAGGCCGCGATCGCCATCGCGGCGGTGCCGCGCGACGGCGACGACCACCCCACGACCGAGGTCCACATGATCAAGGTCGCGATCGGGCGCTGCCCGTGATCGCGTGGTCGGAGACGCACCTCGCGATCCGCGACTCCATCCGCAAGTTCTGCGAGGCGGAGGTGAAGCCGCGGCTCCAGGCCATCGAGCACGAGGGCGAGCCGCCCTACGAGGTGCTCCGCAAGCTGGTGGCGACCTTCGGGATCGCCGACATGGCGCGCATGCGCTTCACCGCGCAGATCGAGCGCCAGAAGGCGCGAATCGCGCGCGGTGACGCCGCCGACAAGCCGCGCGCGCCGCGCGCCCCGAGCCCCGAGGCCGGCATGGAGGTGGCGATGCAGATGATTCCCGTCATCGAGCTGTCGCGTCACAGCCCCGGCATGGTGACGGCGCTGGGCGTGAGCATGGGCCTGACCGCGAACGCCATCATGGCGCGCGGCACCGTCGCGCAGAAGGAGCGCTGGGCGCTGCCGCTGATGACGCTCGAGGCCATCGGCTCATGGGCCATCACCGAGCCCGGCTCCGGCTCCGATGCCTTCGGCGCGATGAAGGCCAGCGCGCGGCGCGACGGCGACGGCTACGTCCTGAACGGCAGCAAGACCTTCATCACCAACGGCCCGTACGCCGACACCATCGTCTTCATCTGCAAGCTCGACGAGGGCAACGAGTCGAAGCTGCGCAAGGTGCTCTCCTTCGTGCTCGACAAGGGAATGCCCGGCCTCACCCAGAGCAAGCCGCTGCGCAAGCTCGGGCTGCACGGATCGCCGACCGGCGAGCTGTTCCTCGAGGACGTGCGCGTCGGCAAGGATCGCCTCCTCGGCGAGACCGAAGAGCAGCCGGCGCGCTCCGCGACCAAGGATACGTTCGCCAGCGAGCGCACCGCGGTGGCGGCGATGGCGCTCGGGATCGTCGAGGAGTGCCAGCGCCTCGCCGTCGATTACGCGAACACGCGGGAACAGTTCGGCAAGAAGATCGGCGAATTCCAGCTCATCCAGCTGAAGCTCGCGAAGATGGAAGTCGCGCGCATGAACATCCAGAACCTCGTGTTCCGGCAGATCGAGCTCGCCGAGGCTGGCCTCGCGATGAGCCTCGCCGAGGCGAGCGCCTGCAAGCTGTACAGCGCGCAGGCGGCGATGGAGGTCACGAGCGAGACGGTGCAGCTCTTCGGCGGCAACGGCTACATGGCCGAGTACCGCGTGGAGCAGCTCTTCCGCGACGCGCGCGTGCTCCAGATCTACGGCGGCACCGACGAGATCCAGGTCTCGCAGATCGCGCGCAGCCTGCTCGAGTCGGGCTCGTCTAGTTCGCGCTGAGGGTGACCGGCGGCGCTCAGTAGGTAGCTTCGATCACGATGGCGCGCTCGTCGCTCGTATACGCACCGCCACCGAAGTCGATGCGTGATGTGGTCTTGTCGAACGCCTTCATGCAGTGATCGGCGACCTGCGTCGCGTACCTCGCCGAAGGGCCGTTCTGGTTCGCGCAGGTGCTGGCGCGTCCCACGTCCATGGTCATGGTGGAGTTGTCAGGTTGGGCGCCGCGCCCGAGGCCGCGATAGGCGCTGATGCATTCGTAGCGCGCCGTCCCTGCGTCGACCGTCTGCCGGTTGACCGTGTGGGAACGGAATCCAAGGCCGAGCGCGCCGTCGGTGCCGAACACCCCGAGCATGTAGCCGTCTGCCGACGCGCCGACCGAGTCGGGCGTCACGGTCCACGCGGTGCAGCCGCCGAGCGCCGAGCTGCACGTGCGGGTGTAGAGCCGCCGCGTGTACGAGCCGAGCTGCACGGAGTTGCCGTAGTAGTGACCGGTGTACGACCAGTCGCCGCCCTTCGGCTTCGTGGTGGCCAGCGCCGCCATGCCTTCGCCGGTGCGCGGCCCGTCGCACGGCGCGCGCCTGGGAGCGAGCGCGTGCCGTGCTGCGCGTGGCGCGCCAGGGAGACGACGCAGCTTTCGAGGGCGCGCTGGTCACGCTGGTGGGTGAGCTCGGCGCGGCGGGCGTGGTCACCGGCGACGTGGCCGCGCGCTCGATCGAGCCGACCCCACGGACCTACGCGCTCCTCTGGCGCGCCATGCGTCCGATGATCGAGCGCTTTCACCTCGCGCCGTCGGTGCAGGAGCTGACCGGCGAGACCGGCGTGACGCCGCGCCAGATCGATCGCTACGTGAAGGACTTCGTCACGAACTTCGGCCACGTGGTGGGCGCAGGATGGCGCACCGCGACCCGCCATCTCCGGCTCCGACTGGCGGTGGTGCTGCTGAGCGCCGAGGGGGCGTCGGTAGCCGACGTGGCGACCGCGGTGGGCTACGGGAGCATCGACGCGATGGGCCGCGCGTTCCGCGAGATCGGTCTGCCGGCTCCCTCGGCGATTCACGCCGCGCTGCGTCCGCCAGCCTGAGTCGCGGCGCCGGCGGCACGATGCCGCCAGCCCGGCACGACTGGGACCGCGGTCGCCTTCAGGGCACATTGCAGGCCCAGGTCTGCGGGATGCCGTGCGAGTCGGGGTTCGAGCCTTCGTAGCCGCCATGCAGCGCGTCGCATGCCGCGTGAAACTTGCCGCCCGGACCGCACTGCAACTGGCTGCCCGGGCACGTGACCTTGCCTTCCGTGCTGTCGGGCGTCGCGAGCGCGAGCCCGCCGATCCCCTCGGACGGATTGACGGCGATGGCCTGGAGGACGCCGCGGAATACCGGCGAGCCATCCGCGGACGCGACCGTTCCCTCGCAACCCGTCGCCAACTGCCAGCCGGCGTGCTCCTGGACGTCCCGGCAGACGAAGCGTGCCTGCGCACCATCCACCTCGCGCTCTCCGATGGATAGCGTCGCCCCCCGCACGGCGATCGTGCCGACGGCCGCGTGGGCGACGGCCGCGAGGCTGGTGGCGGCGAGCACGGCGGCGACGAACGAGGGGAGCTTGGACGATTTCATGGTCAGTACCTTTCGCGGGACGTTGTGGATCGAGTTCGTCGCGACCGGACAACCCGGTCATCGGCGATGACAACCCTCGAGCAACCGACGTGCCGCGAGCGAACCGCCCGAACCTCGCGGCTTTGGCGTGCACTCCCCTCGTGTGCTTGCGGACATCCGTGAATGGCGTCGCGAGAATCTGTGAATCCGCGAAAAACCGCGTCGTCGAAGCGCGCTCACCTGGCGGATGTCACCTGGTCGAGCGACACGCGGATTGGCGGACGCTCCGGGAAGCGCGGCGCGCCCACCTCGGGCTCCAGCCTGGTGGCGTTCGTGACGAACGAGACCGCGTGGTACAGCCCGGCGAGGAACACGATCTCGATGAGCTGCGCGGCGTCGAACACGCGCGCGAGCGCGGTCCACAGCTCGTCGTCGATCGCGGCGCCCTCGTGGAGCGCGTCGGCGGCAGCGATGAGCCGTGAATCCTCGTCCGACCACGACGGATCGCTGGCGCTTCCGAGGACCGTCGCGGCGACCTGAGCATCGGAGAGGCCCGCCGCCGCACCGAAGAACGCGACGTGAACTCCCCATTCGTATTCCGAACGACAGCGCGCGGTGGTGCGCAGGATGACGATCTCGCGCTGCCGCACGGTGATCGAGCCAGGATCGAGGAGACCGCCGCGGCGCATGCGGCCCAGCACCCGTGGGTTGTGCGCGACCACCCGGAAGAGCGTGAGCGGATCCATACCGGGCGGCATCAGCTTGCGGAGGTGCTCGTCGACGTCGGCGGCATAGGGCGCGTTCAGGGGAGCGATTCGAGGACCCATGGCGGTAACTCCTTGCTACGTTTTCAGTAGCATTGTGCCGCTACGGAATCCGTAGCGCAAGGAGAAGTGCGCGATGACGCCCAAGCTGGGTCGCCGGGTCCGAGGGAGCAGCACCGGTCGGCCCATCATGGTTCTGCTCGACGCGATCGGTCGGCGCTGGGCCCTCCGCGTGCTGTGGGAGCTACGCGGCGGCGACGAGCTCACCTTTCGCGCGCTGCGCGCGGCCTGCGCCGATGTCTCTCCCAGCGTCCTCAACGATCGGCTGGCCGAGCTGCGCAGCCTGGGACTGATCGAGCAAGGACCGGCCGGCTATCGGCTCACGCCCGACGGCGTCGGCCTGTGCGCGTTGCTCGGGCCCCTGGACGCCTGGGCGCAGCGGTGGGCGCGCGCGCCCCGGCGCGGCTCGCCGATGTGAGCGGCCTCGCCACTAGCCAGCGAGCCAGCGAGCCAGCGAGCCAGATCTGGCCCGAGCCCGCGCCCGAGACCCGCGCCGTCGGGAGCAAGCCTCCCCAAGCGTAGCGGTGCGTGGGCTGCGGAGGGGAGCGGGCCTCTTCCGGCCGCGTGGGAGCAGCGGTAAGGTCAGCACGCAGCGCGACGGTAGCGGCACCGCCTGGGGACCCGCAGGAGAGCGTCGACCGTGAGAAAGGGTTCGTAGCCACCGCTGTCAGTCGCTCGACCTCACGCGGGGCGACGGTGCACGGATCCCCCTTTGCGCGCAGCGAGACAGCGTACCGCGGGCGGAGGAGGCCCGCTCCCCTCCGCAGCCCCCCCACAACGTCGGAGCGCAGCTAGTTCGCGCTGAGGGTGCCGCGCGCCGTGCACGTCGACGTGTTCGGGCACTTCCCGGAGATGATCGTCTCGGCGTAGGAGTACGCGAGGTTTGGCGGCGTGCCGGTGATGGTCTGGAACGCGCGCACCTGGCAGCCCGAGAACGGGAAGACCGTGGAGTTCGTGATCGAGACCTTCTTCGGATCGGCGGTGCCGCCGAAGGTCTGCGAGCCGAAACGCGCCGTGGCGAAGCCGCCGGCGCAGGGGAACGTGAGCGTGGCAGGGCTGCCCGAGCGGACCTTCTCCTCGAACGAACACGACGCCTTCGAGGGGCTGAAGCTCGTGCTGCGCAGCTGCAGTGTGCAGGTTCCGCTGGCGGGGTTGGTGCCTGCGACCGTGGCTGTGGGCGGCGGGACGACGGGCTTGACGGTGGGGACGGTCCCGGCGGCAACCGTGGCGCTGAAGGCCGAGTCGGAGATCCAGCCCGCGAAGCGCTTGCCCGGGAACGCAGCGCGATCGAAGGAGACGAGCGTGTTGCCGCTGCGCAGCGACCACTTGAGGACGGGGGTGTTCGCGTCGATGACGGCCACGGTGCTGCCACCCTCGTTGGGGGCGGTGCGCGCGAACGTGATCTGGCGGACGAGGTCGGTCTGCCCGTGGATCAGGAGCTCGTCGGGGAAGCGCGTGAGATCGGCGCGGTTGACGGCCGGCGGCTCCAGGTCGGCGAGCGGCGTGGGCGTCGGCGTGTCGTCGAACGTCTTCTTCCTCTTCTTGATGAGCCCGCAGCCACTGAGCGCCAGGCTGACCGCCAGGATGAGGACGGGGACCAAGAGGTGCGCGGCACGGATTCGCATCGCCTCGATACTCTCACCGTCCCGTGGAGCGGTGCAAGACGGCCTTTTCTGCCATGCTTGGGGCGGTGGGCGTCCAGACCAATGCCATCCTGGGGATCCTGGGCGGCTGCCTGATCGCCGGGATCGCCATCGCGCGGCGCCATCCGGCGGTCGAGGTCCCTGCCGTCGAGAGCACCACCGTCCTCCGCATCGTCCGCCGGAACGCGATGGGGCTGCCCGAGAAGAAGAACACCGTCCGCGATCCCGCGCACGTGCGCACGCTGACCGCGGCGCTCGGCATCGACGTCCACCGTGAGGGAGCCTGCCCCGAGGACTACTCCGAGGCCGACATCGGGATCGTCCTGAGCGGGAACGACGTCTACGTCCGGCGAAATGTCTACGTGTTCGGGCTATTCGCCGATGCCGGCGAGCCTTCGGTGGTGTCGGTCACCTCCGCCGGCTGCCGGGTCGGTGCGCCCGCCGACCTCGCGGGTCTGCGGCGCGAGCTGCGCGCGGCGAAGGTCCTCGAGTAGATCAGGGCGACGTCGTCGTCGGCGTGCACTTGCTCACGATCGGGCTCGCGGGCGCGACCCAGACGAAGCGCGAGGACGTGATCTTGGACGCGGCCAGGTCCCCCTGGACGTCACTCGATGGTCGAGCCCGATACCTGCGGGTCCCCCTTTGCGAGCACGAAGATTCCCGGGAAGCCCTGCGTCGAGAAGCCGTCGCTCGGGTTGCGGCGCAGGACCGAGTCCTTGATCACCAGCGAGCCGCTGCGATCGTTGCTCACGAAGAAGATCGCGCCGCCGCCCTCGTTGGCGTGGTTGTCCTCGATCTTCGTGCCGCACAGCGAGAGCGTGAAGGTGTTGCCGTCGTTGTAGATCGCGCCGCCGCTGCCGCCGCCGGGCGTGCCGGGCTTAGCGGGGTTCGCGCCGTTGCCGACCGCGTCGTTGAAGCTGAAGAGGCTGTTGATGACGGTGTGCGAGACGCCGATGCTGCTGAGTCCGCCGCCGTTGGAGCCGACGTTGCCGAGGCCCTTCTTGCCGCCGAACGTGCTCTTCACCACGTAGACCGGCTGGCTATCGGACTGGCTGAGCGTGCGCACTGCGGCGCCGCCGACATCGGGCCCGGCGGCCTCGCAAGTGTTGCCGAAGAACCGCGAGCCGACGATCTTGAAGCGACCGCCGCGCACGAAGATCGCGCCGCCGCCCGCGGGCTCGGCGTCCTGGCCCTTCGAAGTGCCGTCGACGAACGTGAGGTTCTGCACCGTCAGCTGCGGATGGTCCTGATCCTGACAGTGCGAGGTCGTGAACTTCTGTTTCTCGTCGCAGGTGTTCTGGTAGAGGATGCGGACCTTTCCGCCGCCGCTCAGCGTCACCTTGCCGCCGCCGTCGATCACGATCTTGGGCCCGGTGTCGTTGACGATCTTCGCGGTGCGCGTGAGCGTGATGGTCACGGGCGCCGGACCGCAATCGAACGTGATGATGCCGCCCTTCGCGACCGCGTCGACGAAGGCATCGCTGGTGCAGCTGGCCGCGGTGCCCGTACCCACCACGCGGGTGGGCTTCGACGTGTCCTCGGCCTGCGCCTCGGGCGGCACCGCGCACGTGCCGTCGGGGTTGCCGGCGGGCGGTCCGTCGTCGGGGTTGGTCGGCGTGATGGGCGTGCCGCTGCTGCCGCTCGCGCCGCTACTCCCGCTCGCGCCGCTGCTCCCGTTAGAGCCGCTGCTCCCGCTAGAGCCGCTGCTACCGCTGGGTGACGCGGGCGTCGCGTCCTCGCTGCTGCAGGCCACCACGAGGACGACGAGGAGAGCAACGAACGAGGTGCGGCGCATGATCTCGATCCTAACCCCCGCCGGGAGCGCCCCGCCAGGGTAGGCTATCCGATAGCGAGGGTCGCGACGCCGGGGAAGTGCGCCCTGAGACGGCGGAAGTCGGCCGGATCCTGCGTGACGAGCACGGCGTCGAAGAGTGCGGCCGTAGCCATCACGATGGCGTCGATGGTGAGTCGCGCGTCGACCCTCGATGCGATGGCGAGGGCGACGCCAGCGGCCTTCGTGATCTCGACCGACGCGATCACCTGGGTAGCGGCGAGGATCTCGTCGCGGGCGTCGCTGCGGCCACGCCACCATTCGGCAATGACCGGCATCGGGACGATGATGCGTGCCGCGCCGACGTGCGCGAGCCGAAGGAACCTCGACGCACGCACCTTACCGCGCTCGGCGGCGATCAGCGCTCCCGTGTCGAAGACGTAGCGGACCATCACCCCGCTCGGCGCCTCTTCGTCTTCGCGCGAACGAGCTCCGCGTTGATCTCGGCTTGCAGACGTTCGGCCTCGCGAGCCGTGAGTTTCGGAATCGCGTGCCGGGCGAGGTAGTTGCCTGCGGCCGTTCGCCGTCGCGCCTCGGCTGCGAAGTCCGTCACGAGCGCGGACAGATTGCCGCCGAAGTCGCTGTCGGCGAGCGCGCGCAGCGCTTGCTTCGTCTCCGCGTCGACGGAAACGGAGAAGGTCTGCGTAGCCCCCGCTCGGGACCGCTTCCTGGGCATCGTGCTGAA
>JAYTBL010000459.1:0-20375 GCA_043736975.1 Polyangiaceae bacterium | reverse complement strand
CGCGATCTGACGCGAGCCCGCCTGGAGCAGAGAGAAGGACAACAAAGGCGGGTTGGGTGACGAAGGCGAGCTCGCGGGCGAGTTCGCGGGCGAGCTCGGGGCGGTGAACGAGCTCGGTTTTCCAGTCTTGGCGGAGAATAGCCTGCTCGGGTTGCCGCGAAGGCAAGGCTCCGCCGCGGCGCGACGGATCGCGCCGTGGGACGTCGCGGCTCAGGCCGCGGTCGGCGGGTCTCGCGCGCGACGGAGTTCGGCGAGAAAGTTCCCGATCGCGACGGGGTCGGTGACGACCGCGCGGACGGTCCGTGGTCCGCCGCATCGAACGCAAACGCGGAGGTCGGTATCGAAGGTGCGCCTGAGGAGAGTCGACCAATCCACGCGTGAGAGGGGGGCGTAGAGGGCGCCGTGCTCGAGGCGAGCCCAGTGCGCGATCGAGAGGACGTTCGGCGCCACCTCGACAGCGGCGCCCGACGCGGTGAGGGTCGAGGTGGCGACGAGGTCCGCCATGACGAAGGCGGGTCGAGGTCGACCGCAACGGTCCCGTCCGAGAACGCCTTCTTGGGCGCGAAGCGCACCAGGCCGTCAGGACCACGCGTCACGCGCTCCTGCGCCACCGCGGGGCGGAGGATGTACTTGAGGAGACCCTCGCGACCCGGCTCGTCGAGGCCGCCCGCGCGCGTCGCTGCGTGCAGCGTAAACCCATCGAGCGCGACGCACAGGGAGTAGGGAGGGTCGCCCAGGCGGCTACAGCCGGCACATGGTGGTTCGGACACTTCGTGGCCGCGGGGCAGCGATCCGCAGGGAATCGCGACGAAACGAGGAGCGGGGCGAGAAGCAGGAGCAGAGGCGGGAACGGGGGCGCCGCACGACAACAGCAGCGCGCACGCCCAGGAGGCCTTCATCTACGGATGCAACCAGCAGAGTTGGGCGGAGCAGCCGCTCGTCTCGAGGCACTTGGCGTTACACGTCATCGCGTCTCCGTCGCTGCTCCCGGCAGTGCACTTCTTCATGCATGCTTCGAACGGGCCGCTGATCGCATCGCTGCACCGCGCCTGGCATTCGCCGTTGTCGGCGACCTTGTCGCAGCCGCGGTTGCACGTCGCGAAGGCTTTGCACTTGGTCCGGCATCCAGATGCCTTCAGACTGTGTCGAGCTTCGCGCTGCAGGCAACACCGGCCCTACTGCAAGTCCCCGTCGCGCAGCGATCGAGCGCGCGGGAGCACGTCTCCTTGCATTCTGCACACTTCGAAGCGCACGTCTGCCTGCAAGAACAGCCGCGGCCGCAGTCTTGGCAGCCCTTGCTACAGGACTCTTCGCACGCGTCGGTGTAGACGTGGCAGGGATCGGGCACGCACGACTGGGAATATCCGAGCGAGCACGTGAGGAGGTCGGGCGGGATGAAGGCCCCATCGCCCGGCGCCTTGGGAGGCGTGAACTCGCAGTCCTGGCCGAGCGCTGTGATCGCCCGCGGGTCGGTCCACGACGTCGGCCGATTCTCTCCCGTCCACGGGACGAGGTCGACCTTCGGAGGTGACGCGCTCGCCGACGGTGCGCTCGTCGCAACGAGCGGCGCCGGCCTCGGCGTCACCGTCGATCGCGCAGGATCGCTCGAGCACGCGGAGACTGCAAACGCGGCGAGCGCGGCGATACCGACCGGCTTCACGGCAACCAAATCGAAAACAGAGGCCGAGAGCGACGCATCATCGCAGCCAGCTTACGCGGTCAACGCATGGCACAGATCGCCGACGGGCATCGCGCCTGGAAGCACCGCAGCAAACTGTGACGAGTGCGGATCGGCGCCTCGGCGATGACGATCGCGATCGCCCCGGGTCGGCGGCGCATGGACGACCGGGACATCGCGCGATGGGTCGCTTCGGCGGCCTCGGGTGTGTCGACCTATCTCCAGGCGACGCCAGTGAACCGCCCTCTCCTGCTCTTCGTTCCAGGGGACGGCGAATCCATCGATGGCAAGACACTGGGCGGCGGCGGCGGATCGATCGTCTTGCAGCTCGGGTCGGACGTCTCCTCGGGAGCTGCCAACGACAGCTGGGTGCTCGTTCACGAGATGGTGCACCTCAACTTGCCGTCGCTCGGACCGCCACACGCGTGGCTCGAGGAGGGGCTTCCTCATGAAGTCGCTCGTGGAGAGCGGGCTCGCCTGGCCACGCGAGATGATCGAGCACGGCGCGGTCGTCCTGGCCGCGATGGACGACTTGCTAGGCGTCCTGCCGTCCGATGACATCCGTGAAGCCGTCGCGTTCTGAGCTCTCGTCCGCCTCGTTCCTCGAGAAGGGCGCCATGAATGCGCCGCACGTGCACGACCTTCGCGAGGTAGAACGACGGCAGCGCGCGCGGGTCGGGCAGCCGGTCGCGCGCGAACGGCAGCCCGGTGTGCATCGCCACGGTCACCATCTCATCGAGCGCCCAATCGAGGATCAATGCATCGCGCGCGGCTTCATCCGCCAGGATCGCGTCGCGCCACGGTGTGATGATGCGCCCGTCATTCGCCGCCGCGGCTTCGCGTGCTTGCTCCACGTCGCGCGCGTCGAGCTCTTCGATCGTGCCGCGCTTCTTGTCGTGCTCGTCCGTGTGGTCGTCGTTCATCGCCGCGGCGACGGTCGCAGCGATCTCGCGCGACCATTTCCGGTCGAGCATCTGGTGCTCGCGGTAGTGACGACGCGCGCGCAGCGGCACGAGCGCTTGTTCGAGCGTGAGCTTTCTCTCCCAGAAGATCTCTCGCTCCGAGCGATCGTGGACGTTCGCGAGCACGCGCTCCTCGCAGACCTCCCAAGCGAAGAGCATCATCTCGGAGAAGGCCGCGCAGGGCATGTGTTCGCATGTGCCTGCTAGCTCGGCGGAGAGCGACGTCGTCAGCATTGGCCGTACGAGTCCTCGGCTGGTCGCGAGGCGCAGACGCGCACGCTGAGCCTCGAGCTCGGCAGGCTCGTCGTCCCGGAAGTAGTCCAACCAGATGTTCACATCGAGCACCGCCAGCGGGACGGCGGGTCTGCTGGAGACCGGCGCTGCCGTGGAGAGGCGACTCTGCATCGATGGAAAGATTATGCGTGACGCCGAGCACCATGCCACCGGCGGAGCCTGCCCCCGGCTGACCGCTCCGACGAGCTCGAGATTCGGGAGGGTAACCGACATGGAGCACGCAACAAGTTCGGCCTGCGGCCGACCGGGTCGCTGTGGAAGCCTCGCTCTCCTCGCTCTCCTCGCTCGACCGTTCGCGCTCGCGTATGATCCCCGCGCCCATGGCGCTGGACCGCTTCGAGATCAAGGGTTTCCGGTCCACGCGTGCGTTTCCTGGGTACAAGAAGACCTTCCATGGACCCATGGCGGTGGGTGCAATCGGGATCCCCGCGCTGCGCCAGGCCTGCCCCCACGCCGACGCATGGCTCAGCAGGCTGGAGGCGATCTGATGTCGGTCGTTCGCACGGCGCGGGCTCCGTCACGCGCCCCCGCCGCCGCCGTTACCGCTAGTTTCGCGCTCGTCCTGGGGAGCATGGCGGGGGGCTGCGCATCGTCCCCGCGGGCGGAGACGGCGCCCGCTTCCTCCGTGGCGCCCTCCGCGCAAGCATGGGCGCCGCCGCCGTGGACGCCCGACTTTTCACGCCCGCCGACGGCGGCGAGCGCCCACTCGGCGAGCGCGCAGCCGACCGCCCTGCCGGGCCCGAAGCGCGGCGGTGACGACGAGCTCCTCGTGCGCTACGAAAGCGCATGGAAGGCGATGGTCGCCAAGCGCAACGGCGTCGGTGTCGCCGACGTCGACAAGGGCGTCTCCATCACCAGGCTGGGGATCGACGAGACCGCCGCCAGCGCGCGGTTTCGCGTGACCTACGCAGCCTCCCTCGACTGGGCCAAGGCCGAAGGCGAAGACTCCTTCGTCGTGAGGGTCGATTCCGGCGATCCGCTCGCGGTGCGCGTTCCCGACCTCGTCGGCCGCTGGCTCTCCGCGGCGGAGGTGGCCTCGTTCGCGGAGAGGGCGCCTGAGGCGGCGAGGCTCGCGACTGTCGCATTCGGCAAGCACCTCAAGTTCGACTCCGACGTCGCGGCGCTCCTGGCTCTGGCGAAGCTCCCGGGGCGGCGTGTGGAGGGAGGCAAGCCCACCTACGAGCTCGCGACGAAAGGCGCGGATCGGGGGCACATTCGCCTCTACACCAACGTCTACGTGGGCGGCGACTTCTGCGCAGCGTGGGTCCTCGATCTCGTCACGGCGAAGAGCTGCATGGCCTCGCGGCACTCGTGTGTCGAGGATCTGGACATCACGGATCTCCCCGCATCCGACCGAAGTGGGCCGGTCGATCACGAATGCGCGCAACCATGAGGCGGAGAGGCCGAGCGGGCCTCCATGAAGCGTCTGTCCCGCTGGTTCATTGGCCTCGGATTCCTCGGCGCGCTCGGCGGCCTGGTCGCGTAAGGATCGGCTGACGACGCCGAGAGCGGGACGACGTCCGGCGATCTCGAGTCGCGCCTCGCCGCCGACACCGGAGCTCGCTGGCTCGTCGAACGGGATGAAGCCAGCGCGCCCCTGTTCCTGTCGGCGCTGTCCGCCCCCCATCCGGCGAGCCCCGGGCAGCCGCTGGATCAGGCGGCGCTGGAGTTCCTGCAGCGCTACGCCGACGTCTTCGGGGCGGGCAACCTCGCCGACGAGCTCGTCCTGCGCTCGGACGACGCCGATGTCGCCGCCAAGGGAGTGCACCGGCTTCGCTTCGCCCAGCGGATCCCCGGCTCCGACGTGCGCGTCTTCGGAGCGGACACGTTCGTGCATTTCGATGCCGACGGTTCCATCCGGTTCGTGGCCGTCGGGCTGGTCCGTGAGCTCGTGCGGATCCAACCGAATCCGACCACGACCGCGGATCAGGCACGGGCGATCGCCGAGGGACTGACCCTGCAGAGGGATCCGCACGCCCAGGTGACGATGCCGCGCGCACCGGAGCTCGTGGTGCACCGGGTCGCCGGCGGCGCGGGCGCGCTCGCGTGGCGCGTGCTGCTCGTCGGCTCCGTGGCGGGCGCATTCTCGGCCCCCGAGGTGTTCGTCGACGCGCTCACGAGCGCCGTACGCGAAAGCAACGATGCCGCGGCCCAGGCAAGCCGGACGAAGTCGCTACCCAATGCCTTCGCGTACAACGACTGCAGCTTGCCCGATCCGCCGGACTCGATGGCGGCCTACGACGACGCGTGGGTCGTCCCACTCTTGCCGGCCCCGATGAACCGGTTGGTTCGCGAGGGCGACGAGGGCCACACGCCGATCCTCACGAAGCGCTTCACGAGCTTCGTGACACCCCCGACGGAGATCGTCGCGTCGACCCCCGACAGCCTCGACTTCTACACCACGAGCTTCCAGGGCAACGGTGCAGCGGTCTCGACACAAGCGAACCTCGCGATCACGGACACGTACTTTCGCAAGCTCGGTACGCGGGGCTGGGACGACAGCGGAACGTCCCCCATCACGGTCGAGGTTCACGCGCGCTATGTCCGCTCCACGAGTCCTCTCCGCTTCGCCGACGCCGACGGCTACACGGAGTCGAAGAATGTGATCTACCTCGGCGACGGGGCGGCCCCGACCGACGCGCTCGTCCCGGAGCCGAACTGCAACACCTTGCCTTCGGGCGTCGCTCTCGATCTCCTCGCCCATGAGTTCACCCACGCCGTCGTTGCTCGCCAGGCACACCTCGGCAACGCAGGCGAAGCAGGAGCCGTGAACGAGGGCCTCGCCGACGTCCTTGGAGCCGGGGTCGAGCACTCCGTCGATCCGGGCGACCACAACTTCACGTTCGGCGAGAAGAAGTGGCTGAAGCGCGCGGTCGGCAAGCGATCCATGCGCGCGCCGCGGAGCTTCCCCTCCCCCTCCGGAGCGCAAGTGCCGAGGGCCCGTTCGGAGATGCTCTCTCCAGCGCTTCCTGGGCCTGGTCAGCCCGACAACGATCGCGGCCACGTGCACGACAACTCGACGATCGTGAGCCATGCCTACTACCTGATGACGATCGGTGGAACCAACGAGGTCTCGAAGGTCACGGTACGCGCTGGCGACGCCCTCGGCTGGGACGTCTCGCAGCGCCTCTGGCACACGACGCTCTACTCGCTCGACAGGGCGTTCGCGCGAACGATCAAGGAATTTGCTCGCGTGAACACGGCCGTGTCGATCTTCAGTGGCCGTGCCCGTACCGTGGCGTGCGCCTGGCGCGCGGTCGAGGTCTTCGACGATGCGGAGCTCGCGCTGTTCGGGATCAGCTGTGACAAGGACACGCCGCAGCCACCGGCTCCGCAGCCGCCGTCGGGCCCCGCGTCGGTGACGTGCGCGGGCCACGGCGACAACGCCGTCTGCGACCCCGCGGCACGCAACTCCGCGTTCGTGTGCAAGGGCGGTGCGCTGGTCGGCGTCGCGCTCTGCGCGGACCTCGGACAGGTGTGCCGGCCGGCCTCGCCCAAGGATCCGACGGCCGCACTCGACGCGGACGGTGCGCTCGTCTGCCAGTGACGTCTCGTCTTCCGCGCTCGTCGTGGATCAGGGATGGGCGACGTCCCCGAACGACGCGCGGCCGATCCAGAACGCGAGGGTCGGTGACGACCGCGCGCACGGTCATGCGGCCGCCGCACGCGGCGCATGCCTTCACGTCGATGGTCGAAGGTTCGGCGCAAGAGGGTGGGCCAATCGACGCGAGAAAGCGGGGCGTAGAGCTCGCCGCCGAGGATGCGGTTCCAGTGCGCGATGGAGAGGATGTTCGGCGCCACCTGCGACGCCTCGCCCGTCGCGAGTAGCGTCGAGGTGGCCGCGAGCTCCGCGCACGGCACGAGCGCCGCCTCGCCTGTACCACGCGGCGCTGACGGTGACGGAAGCTCACCGCGCGACACGACAGCGGCTCCTTGCTCGACGAAAGCCGCCGATTCCGGGCGAGCCTCATCCGTCCCGCCGGCCTCCGCCTTCTTGCGCGCCTCCTTCGTGCATCCTGCATGCGACTCCGGGGGCCGAGGCACCACTCGCGCTCGCCATCCATGGCGCGGCCCAAGCACACCGTGCAGGCGAAGAAGCGGGTAACGCGGAGGAGGCACCATGGCCGCGAGGCGACCAAGGCACTCGAGCGGGGTCATCACCCGCTGCTTGACTCGGCCGCGACCGGCCTTCTTCACCTGATAGACGACGAGGCCGTCGCGCCGCACGCCGAAGCGCGCCAGCGAGAACGCCGGACGCGCCAGGTACCTGCAGAGGCGCTCCCGTCCGAGGTCGTCGTGCGCGGCAAGATGCACGCTCGCGTGCAAGTTGAAGCGCTCGTGCACGGCGGCATCCACGTAAACGCCGTCGAGCCTGAAGCAGAGCGGGATGCGGTGGAGCGTCAGCGGTGCGCAAGCGATTCTCACTCCGAGGGGATGGGATCAGAGTGACCGCTTCGACGAGGCCTGGGCGCTCATCGCCGCCACCTTCGAAGTCGAAGTCACCGTCCTCGCGAACGTCATCGCGCTCACGCCGCTGCCCGCTCCGAACAAGCCGCGAGTGAAGGCGTCACGATGAGACCTCCACCCTATCGAGACCTCCAGGCGGACCTGCGGTCTTGCAATCTCGAAGGGAAGTTCGTTGCAGCCCTGGGTTCGCATCAGGAGCTCACCCGGGTCACCACCGCACGCACGGAGGAGCTGCGGTGGTGGCTGCATCGCGAAGAGGGCGACCCATGAGGAGCAGCGGTGGTGTCGGCGCCGGCCGAGCGCACTGATGGTCGCCCGCAGCGCCATCGGAATCGCTCCGATACTTTTCCAGGAGCGGGGTTGAGATAGCGGCAGAGGCGCTCGCGTCCGAGAAGCGGCCAGGCCGGCGTCAGGTTCAACCTGAACACAAAGACGTCCACGCGACACATCGGCAATCCTGCAGCGCTATCGCTCGGATTCGCTGGCACGCCGAGTGCTGGAGGTGGTGAGCGTCTATGGCTCACTCGACGACGAGCGGCACGACCGGCTCCGCATTCGCTCCGCGAGTCTCGCGAACCGTTCACCAACCAAAGATCGACAGGCGAGCATCATGGAAAAAGGATCCCTCACGGCCATCGGCGCATGCGTCATCCCTCCAGGGCTGCACGCCAGAAGAGCCAGCAACGACTCCTCCGGCACCTGCTGACACTGCTTCCGACGCTGACGCCGGCATTGAAGGCGATCCGTCAGACGGAGGCCCGTCGAGCACCCCCATCGACACAACCTTCTGCGCAGCCACGAAAGCGGTGAGCTCCGGAACTCTGTGTGCCATCACGCCAAGTGGCCTGGACTCGAGAACGAAAGACGTCAGTGGATTGATGGCGAACCCATATTATGGTTTTGGGTATCATGCGGTTGGCATTCCAACGAAGTACGATCCCAACAAGGGTCTGTGCATTCACTTTTCCGGCGGTCAAGCTGCCGGATCAAGTGCCAAATGCCTCCAATTGGTCTCAAGTGACCGTCAGCGGTCACTCGCAAGGCGGTAATCACGCGTATTACGTCGCTAAAAATCGCGGCGTGAGGTTTGCCTGCATGCTTGGCTCGCCGTACGACGTCGGCGACCGTGTAAACCCGGGCGCAGTGCCCATCGCCGACTGGTTCACGTCGGGCGCCACGACAACCCCCGCGGGTCGGCTTGGGCAGTTCATTACGAAAGAAGATGACAACTATGCCTCGTTTCGACAAACGGCCATTCTCCTCGGAATGACGTACGGCCAGGAGGCGTTCGATACCAGCCAACCGCCCTATCAAAGCGCCGAGGGAGCGGTGATCAACGGCCATGCGGCATCCATCCAAGATCCGCGACTAGCCTCTCTAAGAGCTCAAGCCTGCTTTCGGAAATTCTGACGGATGAAGGTGCGGCAAGTCGCTGGCTATTGGCTCCCTCCGGACGAAGCTGACCTGCGGCGCGACGAGCTACCTGGGCTCGGCGTGACGTCGACCGAATCGAGTCGGTCTGACGCTCGACCCCCGACGCGCAGCGGGCCGAGAGGCCGCGAGCCGCCAGAGCCGAGCGCGTCGACCCACTGTGGCGCGGGCTCGCCGGACCGCCAACCGTCGAGACCTCGCAGCATCGCAGCATTCGTCCCTCCGCCACTCGCGCTCGCCATCGATGGCGCGGCCCAAGCACACCGTGCAGGCGAAGAAGCGGGCAACGCGGAGGAGGCACCATGGCCGCGAGGCGACCAAGGCACTCGAGCGGGGTCATCACCTGCTGCTTGACTTGGCCGCGACCGGCTTTCTTCACCCGATCCAACGCGATCAGCGCGATCAGCGCGATCAAACTCTCGAAGGAGGTCGGCGTCTCGCAGTCACAGCTCTCGCGCTGGCTGCAGCGGGCTCGTACGGTGGATCCGATGAGCAAGGAACGACCTTCGGATCGCGCCGTGCAGGCCGCCATCAGCGCATGGCCCGCGGAGGAGAAGCTACGCATCGTGATGGCGGCGGCAGCGCTGGGGCCTGACGATCTCGTGCGGCCGTGGTCGACGGGGCGAAGTCTGCGCTGGAGGGGGGCGCGACGCGGTCGTCATCGCGCGGAGCCGACACGAAGCGAATCAAGGAGCTCGAACGTGAGCTTCGATGCAAGGACCGCGCTCTTGCCGAGACCGCGGCGCTCTTGGTGCTGCAAAAAAAAGTCCACGAGATCTGGGGGGACGGGGACGACGGCACCGGCGAGGGGAACGCGAAGTGATTCTCGGCCTCGTCGACGAAGCCGTGGCTTCTGGCGCTCGGCGCGAGCGCGCGTGCCTGCAGCTCGGGCTCACCGAGCGGAGCATCCCGCGGTGGCGGCGCGGACGTCGGCGACGACGGCCGTGCGGGTCCAAGAACGCGTCCCGCGAATACCTTCACGTCGGCGGAGCGCGCGAAGTTGCTCGAGGTCGTCAACTCGCCTGCGTATCGCGATCTGCCTACGGCGCGCCGGGATTCGATCGCGTCGTGAAGGGGGCGACGAACCACCGTGCTCCTGGGGAAGGTTTCTGACTTTACATCGTAAGACTGTCCGGACGCTGACCCTCACCCCGGAAAGTCATCATGGCTCACACGACCAAGACCCTTCGCGCCGCCGCCATCGCCGTCATCCTCTCTGCCTCGGGCGCCGCGGTGGCGGGAGGCCTGCCGGGTGAGAACCCCACGCAGAGCAAGCTGATGAGCCGGTCAGGCGTGGCGGGCTCCATGTGCGCGCCGCAGGGGGCCCTCAAGGATCTCGTGAACGGCAAATACAAGTGCTACGGCCCGAAAGGCAGCGAGGCGTGCGGCGCGTCCTACGACGCGGCGAAGGGCAAGCTCGAGCCGAAGTTCACGGAGCTGTTCACCGACCTGATGAAGAAGGATCCGTCGCTCAAGACGACGGACGCGAACCGCGATGGCCACCTCTACGCGGCCGGCTGCAGCGACGTTGGCGGGGCGGACTTCGTCCACCTGCTCTCGGTGGGCGCCCTCAGCTACGCGAAGACGAGCCCCGAGATCGTGCTCGCCTACGGCACGCAGGCCAACTTCGACACCTGGGGCGCAGCCGAGCGCGAGGAGTACATCGCCGCCCTGGGGCGCTACGGCGAGCCGCAGAAGGACAAGATCCTCCCCATCCTCCGCACCGCCCTCGCGACCAAGGGCAGCATGCTCTCCTTCAAGAAGAACACGCTCAAGCTGATGGCGCGCTTTGGTAGCGACGACGGCGTCGCCTACTGCCTCGACGTGCTGAAGCAGGGCAGCGACAAGGACGTCACCGCCATATGCGGCTTCTACCTGGCCGACCGGAAGAAGCCGGACGCCGCGGCCATCCTCGTGCGCCGCCTCTCCGACGAGCGCGACACCTTCACGCGCGCCCTCGGCGTCCTGGGGAGCAAGGAGGCCGTCTCCGTCCTCAAGGCGGACTACGAGAAGCAGGCGGGCTCCGGCGCTGCGCTCAAGACCACGGTGGCGCTGCTCGACGTCGGTGACACCTCCTACGACTACGCCGGCGACCTGGCGGCGATGATCGAGGGCAAGCGGCCGCTCTCGCTCCGCGACCGCCAGCGCAAGACCGACGAGCTCAAGGCGAACAAGAAGGGCGCAGCCGAGCGCTGGAAGCAGCGCGAGGCGGAGTCCGAGCAGGGGATGGCGCGCGACGCCGCGCTCGAGGCGACGTACGCCACGGCCGCGGCCGCGAAGATCGACGCCTCCCTGAAGAAGACCGCGGCGCGCACCGACTGGCCCAAAGCTGCGGCGTTCGCGACGAGCGCGCTCGCGCAGCGCGGCGACAAGACCGCCGTGCAGGCGCTGGTGAAGCTGCTCGCCAGCCCCACCGAGGAGGTCCGCGAGATCGCGGTCAACGCCTTCGGCGCGAGCTACGACACGCCCGAGGCGTTTCTCTCGTACGTGGGTCGCAAGGGCGTCGTGGCCGACGCCTCGGCGGTCCCCGCGCTCGCGAGCTACATCGAGAGCGAGCCGAAGCAGGAGCGGCGCGCGAAGGCGCTCCACGCGCTCGGCGCCGTCCGGTCCTTCCTGCCCTGACGCCAGGCGGTGTTGCTGCGGCTCAGAGCCTCGAGGAGATCCAGGCGATCGCGGTGGTAGCGTGCACGCGTGCCGAGGTCGTCGCCTGCTGCACGGCATGACGATGGCCCGCCGGGCTGACCATGAACGCCGCACCCGCCGACATGCTCGCGATGAACGCGCACAGGAGGAGCGGCCAGCGTTGCGCGCGGTGGCGCGCGACCGCGGTCGGCGCCGCCACGGCAACGGTCGCGGCCTTCGCCGCGGCGGCGACCCCGGTCTGGCTCCTCGTGAACACCACCACATCGCGCCGCGGCGTCAGCTTGGGGAGCGGCGGAAGGACGGCCTCGTCGTCGAGGTGCGCGGCGCTCCGCACGCGCGCGATGCACGCATCGACGAGCTGGTGAGTGTCACTCGGAAAGCCTGCACTGCTGATGGCCGCGCGCACGACCACCTCGAGCATGACCCGTGCCGATCATGGCTCGCCGCTAACTCACCGGGACCCGTGGGACCGGCTGCGGCTCGGCACCCTCACCCGACGCTCGCCTGACCCAGGCCTCGAGCGCGACCTGCCGGCCGCGCACCGAGGCATCGTCGCTTCGCAGCGTCAGTAGCCGCGCACCTTGTCGACCGGATGCAGGAGCTCCGCGCCGGCGCGGAAGCGCGCGAGGTTCGCGAGGAAGAGCGCGAGCGCCTCGGCGAGCCACGTCGCGGTGCGATCCGCGCAGTGCGGAGAGAGCAGCACGTTGTCCATCGTGAAGAAGGGATGCGTGGCGGGGAGCGGCTCGGTCGCGAACACGTCGAGCGCCGCGCCGCGGATCGCGCGCCGCTGCAGCACGTCGATCAGCGCCGCCTCGTCGACCAGCGCGCCGCGCCCGACGTTGATCAGCACAGCGCTCGACTTCATGCGCGCGAGCTCGGCGGCGCCTGCCAGATGTCGCGTCTCCGGGGTGAGCGGCGCCGCGAGGACCAGGTAGTCCGCGGTCGCGAAGAGCTCGCCGCGATCCTCCACCACCGCGCTCACCCGCGGATCGCCCGCGGCGCGCTGCGGATGGCGACGGTGCACGAGCACCTTCATGCCCAGCGCCGCGGCGAGCCGCGCCGTCTCGCGACCGATGCTTCCGAAGCCCACCACGCCCAGGATCTTGCCGCCGAGCGTCTCGACCTCGAACGGGTCCCAGCGCTTCTCGGCGCGCGCCCGCTCGAGGCGCGGGACGTTCTTGGCGAAATGAAGCATGCCGAGCAGCGCAAACTCGGCGAGCGCGGCGCTGAAGACGTCGCGCGTGTTGGTGAGCACGCTGGGGTGCGCGAGGAGCGTCGGCGACGCGATGCGATCGATGCCCGTGGCGATGGAGTGCACCCAGCGCGCCCGCGTCGCGCGCGTGAGCACGGCGTCGAGCAGCTGCCGATGACGAAGCGCGCGTCCTCGCGCAGCGTGAGCTGCTGGAGCAGCGGCTCCTGGGGATCGCCGATGACGACGACCTTCGTTCGCGAGTCGATCTCCACCGACTTGATGATGACCAGGCCTCGCGCCAGCGTCCAGCAAACGCGCGGGCGATCCCTCTCCGCCGCGCCGAACGCGGGCGCTATCGTGACCGCACATGAAGCTCCCCTGGTCGCGCCTGTGCTGGCTGTTCCTGCTCGGCGCGGTGGTGGCACCGGTCGGTGATCACGGTCACATCACCACCGGCACTACCGCGTACCTGTCGCGCGCGGTGCCGTTCGTCTGGGACAGCCCGCTGTGGTTCCTGGTCATGGTGGGCCTCGCCACCGCGGCGGTCGCCGACCTGCGTCTGCGGATCGCCTCGCCGCGGCCGGGGGTGACGTGGCGTGATGGAGTGTTCGCGCTCGCCTCGCTGCTCGCGATCTACGCGATCACCGCGCTGCTCCGGCATCAGGCGATCGTCCCGGCGACGCTGCTCGTCGGCGCGCTGACCGCGCTCGTCACCGCCGGCGTCGGGGATCGCGCGGGGATCGCGTGCGGCGTGGCCACGGCGATCGGCGGCGTCGTGGTGGAGGCTTCGATGATCGCGACGGGCTTCTTCAAGTATGCGGACGAGATCGCGCTGCTGGTCGGCGTCGCGCCCTGGACGCCGCTCCTCTACTTTGCGTTCGGCGTCGTGGCGGCGCGGCTCGGCGAGCTCGCGGCGACGACCCCGTCGATCCGCGTTCTGCCCGCCGCGGAGCTCTAGGCGTCGAGGACGATGCGCAGGCGCGCGCGGCCGTCCCGCAGGCGCGCGATCGCTTCGTTCACCGAAGCGAGCGGCAGGTGCTCCACGATCGGCGCGATCGCGTTCGCCGCCGCGAACGCGAGCATCCGCCTCATCGCCGAGGGGCTACCGATGACGCTCCCGGTGATCTTCTTCTGTTCGTCCATGAGCGGATCGAAGGCGACCTCGAGCTTGCCGGCCGCGACGCCGACGACACACGCCGTGCCCTCGAGATCGAGCACGCGCATCCAGTCATCCCAGGGGAGGGGCGCATGCGTCGTGATCAGCAGCAGATCCACCGCGGCGCGCGGCAAGGGCCCGCGCGCATCGACGAGCTCGCTCGCTCCCAGCTCTTGCGCGAGCGCGCGCTTGCCGAGATCGGTGTCGAAGCCGATCACCTCGGCGCCCATCGCGCGGGCGAAGCGCACCGCGAGGTGGCCGAGCCCGCCGACGCCCACGACGCCCACGCGGGTGCCCGCCTTGGTGCCCAGCCGCTCGAGCGGCGAGAACACGGTGAGCCCTGCGCACAACAGAGGGGCCGCGCTGGTCGCGTCGAGGCCGGCGGGGAGCTCGAAGCAGAAGCGCGCGTCGGCGCGCACGCGCGTCGCGAAGCCCCCCTGGCGACCGACACAGGTCCGGATCTTGCCGCCGCTGCAGAGGTGCTCGCGTTCGGTGAGGCACGCGGCGCACGCGCCGCAGGATCCCGCCTGCCAACCGATCCCGACGAGCGTACCGATGGGCAGCGCCGCGCGATCGCCAGCGCGCGCGACGCGCCCGATGATCTCGTGGCCCGGCACGAGCGGCCGCGCGACGTCACCCCAGTCGCCGTCGAGCAGGTGCAGGTCGCTGTGGCAGAGCGAGCAGTGAACGACGTCGACGTCGACGTCGCGCCCCGCCGGCGGCGCCAGGTCGTCGAGCGCGACCTCCTCGAGCGGCCGCCCGACCGCGTGCTGCGCGAACGCGTGGATCGGCATGGGCGCAGGGTGCCCCGCTTCGCCATGGTTTACGAGGGCTTCGACGTGCCGATGCCCACATCGCGTGACGTGTCGGTTTTCGATGCTACGGTCCGCGGACGCATGTTCATCAAGACTTCGCGAAAGACCGGCGGGCGTGTGATCTCCGATTCGAAGACGCTCGCGGACGAGTTCGTCGCGAAGGAGCTCTCACGCCGGCAGATGGTGCAGGCCGTGATGCTCGGCACCGTGGGGGCGCTGGCGGGCTCGAGCCTCCTCGGCTGCACGACGACGGTGACCGAGCAGGCGCCCGCGCCTGGCCCGAGCGCGAACCCCGACGGCACGCCGGTCGTTCCCGGCCCGGCCCCCACCGGCAAGCACCTCGTCGGCCTCGGCTACGACGCGACGGATCGCAACGCGGCGCTCACCGCCGCGCTCGCGGAGACCATCGGCCTCGGCATGATCAAGCCCGGGCAGTCGGTCTACCTCCGCATCAACTCGAACTCGGGCGACCTCTATCCGTACTCGACATCCGCCGCGACGCTCCTGGCGATCGGCGGGATGCTGAAGGACCTCGGCGTGACCGATCTGCGCATCGGTGATCGCTCGTTCTGGGGCGACCAGGACACGGCCGGCAACCTCGTCGCGAACGGCATGACGGCGGCGGCGAAGAAGCTCGGCACCACCGCCAAGGTCTACGACGACTCCGTCGACTGGATGACGTTGCCTGCCTCCTCGCACCCGAACTGGAACGGCGCGGTGCGCCTGCCCATGGACGTCACGACCGCCGACCACCAGATCATCCTGTCGTGCGTGAAGACGCACTTCATCTCGACGGTGACGATGTCGCTGAAGATCTCGCTCGGCCTCGTTCACGCCGACGATCGCAAGCGCCCCGGCAACCTGCAGAACCACGACACCAAGGTCCTCTACAAGCAGATCGCGCAGATCAACAAGGCGTTGACGCCCTCGCTCATCATCCAGGACGGCTACTCGGCGGTCATCTCCGGCGGCCCGACCATGAACGACAAGCCGTCGGGCGCGCCCGAGGGCTGGGCGGGCGGCATCACGGGAGATCCGAAGATCTTCATCGTCAGCACCGATCGCATCGCGGCCGACGTCGCGGGCATCGCGATCCTCCAGACGCTCAGCCCGGCGTACGAGGCGGTCAACAAGTCGAGGCCCTTCGCGAACCCGCAGATCCAGTCGGCGATCGCCGCGGGCGGTCTCGGCATCTCGGGCGCCGCAGAGTTCGACGTCGCGGGTCCCACCGTTCCCAACCTCGACGAGCTCAAGGCCAAGGTCACGGGCTGAGCGCGTAGCCTTCTGCCCCCACCGCATTTCTGCTAGCCTGCCCGGTTCCGAGCCGGGAACAACCGCTCCGCGTCCCGGGTTTTTTTGGTTCCGCAGAAAGGACCGCGTCTTTCCCATGCTCGCCTGGGCCCTCAAGAAGATCCTCGGGACCTCGCACGAACGCGAGGTGAAGAAGCTGAAGCCCCTCGTCGAGGAGATCAACAAGCTCGAGCCGAAGATGGCGAAGCTGACCGATCCCGAGCTGAAGGGAAAGACCGCCGAGCTCAAGCAGAAGCTCGAGAACGGCGCCACGCTCGACGACATCCTGGTCGAGGCCTTCGCCGTCTGCCGCGAGGCCGGCAAGCGCGCGCTCCGCATGCGCCACTACGACGTGCAGCTCATCGGAGGCATGGTCCTCCACAAGGGCATGATCGCCGAGATGCGCACCGGCGAGGGCAAGACCCTGGTGGCGACGCTCGCGTGTTACCTGAACGCGCTCGAGGGCAAGGGCGTCCACGTCGTCACCGTGAACGACTACCTCGCCCGCCGCGACTCGGAGTGGATGGGCAAGCTCTATGGCTTCCTCGGTCTCTCCACCGGCGTCGTCGTCAACTCGCAGGCCGACAAGGAGAAGCGCGACGCGTATCGCTCCGACATCACCTACGGCCAGAACAACGAGTTCGGCTTCGACTACCTGCGCGACAACATGAAGTTCAGCGCCCTCGACTACAACCAGAAGGAGCTCAACTACGCGATCGTGGACGAGGTCGACTCCATCCTCATCGACGAGGCGCGCACCCCGCTCATCATCAGCGGCCAGGCCGAGACCTCGTCCGACAAGTACAAGTCGATCAACGAGAACATCCCGCGCCTCCGCAAGGACGAGCACTACGTCGTCGACGAGAAGCAGCACTCCGTCTCCCTGACCGACGAAGGCGTCGACATGGCGCAGAAGCTGCTCGGCGTGTCGAACCTCTACGACCCCGTCAACCTCGAGTCGCTGCACATCCTCAACCAGTGCCTCCGCGCGCACACGCTCTACAAGCGTGACGTGAACTACCTCGTGACCGACGAGGGCAAGGTCCTCATCATCGACGAGTTCACGGGCCGCGTGCTCGCCGGGCGTCGCTGGTCGGACGGTCTCCACCAGGCGGTCGAGGCCAAGGAGCTCGTCCCGATCCAGGAAGAGACGCGGACGATGGCCACCATCACGTTCCAGAATCTCTTCCGCATCTACAAGAAGCTCTCCGGCATGACCGGCACCGCCGACACCGAGGCCGAGGAGTTCCACAAGACGTACAAGCTGTCGGTCGTCACGATCCCCACCAACAAGGTGATCCAGCGGACCGACTACGAGGACCTCGTCTACAAGACCGAGCGCGAGAAGTTTACCGCGGTCGTCAACGAGATCCTCGACGCGCACGAGAAGGGTCGCCCGGTCCTGGTCGGCACCACCAGCGTCGAGAAGAGCAGCGCCATCGCGAAGATCCTCAAGAAGAAGGGGATCCCGCACGCCGTCCTCAACGCCAAGCAGCACGAGAAAGAGGCGTACGTCGTCGCGCAGGCGGGTCGGAAGGGCGCCATCACGGTGTCCACCAACATGGCCGGGCGCGGCACCGACATCATCCTCGGCGGCAGCCCGGAGATGCTCGCGAAGCTCGAGTTCAAGGAGCAGGGCAAGGACGAGGACGTCGACAAGGAGGAGTTCGACACCGTCATCAAGCGCTACGAGGCCTCCTCCAAGAAGGAGGGCGACGAGGTGCGCGAGGCCGGTGGCCTCCACATCGTGGGCACCGAGCGCCACGAGTCACGCCGCATCGACAACCAGCTCCGCGGCCGCGCCGGTCGCCAGGGCGACCCGGGCTCGAGCAAGTTCTTCCTCTCGCTCGAGGACGACCTCATGCGCATCTTCGCCGGCGACAAGGTGAAGTCGCTCATGGAGCGCATGGGCATGCCGGACGACGAGCCCATCGAGCACCCCTGGGTCACGAAGAGCATCCTCGACGCGCAGAGCAAGGTCGAGGGCCGCAACTTCGACATCCGCAAGAACCTGCTCGAGTACGACGACGTGATGAACGAGCAGCGCAAGACGGTCTACAAGATCCGTCAGCAGCTGCTCCTCGGCATCTACACCGCCGAGGTCATGGACGACGAGGGCAAGGCCACCGGCAAGCTCCGCAAGATCGAGCCGCTCGAGCGCCTCGGCGCCGACGTGAAGCAGGCCATCGTCGACATGCTCATCCACCACGGCACGCCGGTACCGAAGGCGGGTGAGGAGGTGAAGCGGCCCAAGAAGGTCGAGGAGATCGAAGAGATCTTCGACATGGATCAGCTCCGCGGCGACGTCTACCAGTTCTGGGGTTACCGCTTCGAGTTCAAGGACGCGGAAGCCAAGGAGCCGCAGAAGATCGAAGGCCGCCTGATGGAGGAGATCCCCTCCAGCCTCACGCAGCAGCGTGAGCGCCTGCTCGATCTCATCGACGCCATCGTGTCGGCGATCGTCGACGAGAGCTGCCCCGCCAACAAGCCGCCCGAGGACTGGGACTGGAAGGGGATCCGCACCGCCTTCACCGAGCACTTCGAGGGCAAGGCCGAGGACTTCGAGCACATCACCGACGCCGCAGACCTCGCGCATGCACTCTACACGCAAGCGCTGAAGATCCTCGAGGAGCGCGAGAAGGAGATGGGGACCGAGCTCCTCATGCGCGTCTTCCGCCATTTCTACCTGGAGGACATCGACAAGCAGTGGGTCGAGCACCTCACGGCGATGGAGCACCTTCGCGACGGCATCGGGCTGCGCGGCTACGGCCAGCGCGATCCGAAGCAGGAGTACAAGAAGGAGGGCTACGACCTCTTCGTCAGCATGATGGCCGAGGTCTCCTCGAACGTGGTCACCAAGGTGATGCGCGTGCGGCTCCAGAAGGAGAGCGAGATCGAGCGCCTCGAGCGCGAGGACTACGAGCGCCACCAGCGGGCTGCGCAGTCGCTCCAGCTCCGCCATGGTGGTGAGCTCGCCGAGGGCGAGGAGGAGCAGGCGGCAGCCCCGCCGCCGCGGAGAGCCGCGCCATCGATCGCCCCCGTGAAGCGGGAGCAGCCGAAGATCGGTCGCAACGACCTCTGCCCGTGCGGCAGCGGCGAGAAGTTCAAGAAGTGCCACGGCGCGGCGCTCGAGGAGGAAGGCAGCGACGACGCGCAGGCGTGAGAAAGGCCGAGACGCACGTCCTCCCTTGGCCCACGCGCGCGCCAGGCGCTAGGGTGGGGGATGGCTCATCGGCGTATCGCGGTCCTGGTGCTGGGCGGTCTCCTTGCGGTGGCGGCCATCGCCTGCACCAAGGAGATCGAGAAGCCGAACAACTACGCCGAGACCAACACCAGCAAGACGCCGAACCCCACCGGCGACACCGAGGGTGGCTTCCCCGACAGCAGCGTGCCGCTCAAGGACTCCGGGCTCGACGGCGGCGACGGCGGCGTCTGCAACGGCCTCGTCCCGGTGGGCAGCGGCATCGACAAGATCGCCCTCGCCGCCGATCCGCCGGCGGCCACTGGCGGCATCGTGGTCGACGGGACCTATGAGCTCAGGGACTACAGCATCTACGTCGGCATCGCAGGAATCGTGGCGCCGCTCGGGATCTCCGCGCGGATCACCATCCGCATCGACGGCGCTGCCAAGACGATCGACGAGGTCTCCGAGATCACCAGCGGCGGCAGCCCCGCCACCACCGCGCTCACGACCAGCACCTTCAGCACCACGGGCTCGGCCTTCGCCACCACCGCCCTCTGTCCCGCCTCCGGCAGCCGCAGCTGGCAGTTCACGTCGAACGCGCTCAATCAGATCGTCCTGACCGACCCGGCCACCAGAGAGGCTTTCACGTTCCTGAAGCGGCCCTGATGACGTAGACTTCGTCCCGCATGAGCCTCGTCCGCTTCCTCCGTACCTCTCTGGTCCGCTCCTCCCGCATCCCCCGCACCCCCCGCACCTCCCTCGTCCTCCTCGCCTTCCTCACGCTCCTCACGGCCGGCGCCTCCCTCGTGGCCTCCGGCTGCGGTGACGGCAAGGAAGTCAAGTCGGCGAAGATCGCCTCCGGCCCCATGCCCGAGGGTGAAACCTGGACCGGCGTCTACTTCCATCCGGTGTACGGCTACCTCCACATGCAGGAAGAGGGCTCGAACATCGTGGGCCGCTGGAAGCGCGCCGACCAGAGCAAGTGGGGCGAGCTCAGCGGCACCAAGGCCGGCAACGTCGCCCACTACACGTGGAAGGAGCACACGGTCGGCATGGTCGGGGCGAGCGCTACCACGCACGGCAAGGGCTACTTCCAGTACAAGATGGACAAGGAGGACCGCCCCGTCCTCGACGGTCAGTTCGGCCTCAACGACGACGAGACCGGCAGCGACTGGCACAACGTCAAGCAGGCGCGCATGCCCGTCGACATCAAGTCGATCGGCGGCGACAGCGAAGGCATCAAGCCCGGCGGTTTCTAGCCTC
>JAYTBL010000458.1:0-1558 GCA_043736975.1 Polyangiaceae bacterium | reverse complement strand
GCGAGAGCGGCGTCGGGAAGACGCGGCTCGTCATGGAGGTCGCACGCCACGCGGCGCGCCGCGATCCCTATGGTCGCGTGGTCACCGGCGAGTGTGTTCCGGTCTCCGGTACGACCTCGACCGGCATCCAGGCAGCTCCGCTCCACCCGCTGCGCCCGGTGCTGCGCGCGATCGCCGATCATTGTCGGGGTGCGGGCGCGAACGCGGTCGCGCGGATCCTCGGCAAGCGGCTGCGGGTGCTCGCGGCGTACGAGCCAGAGCTGCTCGAGCTGGCGACCGCGGCGCATCCCGAACCGCCCGAGCTCTCCGCGCAGGCCACGCGGGCGCGGCTCTTCGCCGATCTCGGGGAGACGCTCGCGCTCTTCGCCGCCGAGGGATCGATCGTGCTGGTGATCGATGACCTGCAGTGGAGTGACGAGCTGACGCTGACGTTCCTGGTCGAGCAGCACGAGCAGCTGCGCGGGCGAGGCGTCCGCGTGCTGGGCACGTTTCGCAGCGAGGCCAGCGGCGGCGCGCTCGATCGGCTGCTCACCACGGCCCCGCTCGTCATCGACGTCCACCGCCTGGACGAGCGCTCCGTGACGTCGATCGTGTCGGACATGCTCGCGATCGCGTCACCCCCCGAGACGCTGGTGCAGTTCATGCGCGAGCACTCCGAGGGAAACCCGTTCTTCGTCGCCGAGTACCTGCGGGCGGCCGTGCATGAAGGATGGCTGGAGCGCGACCCCGCGGGCCAGTGGCAGGTGGTCGGCACGCGAGGCGCGAACGACTCTCTCCCGCTCCCTCGCTCGCTGCTGGAGCTCGTCACGCAACGGCTGGGCGGCCTGAGCGAGTCAGCCGATCGGTTCGTGGACGCGTCCGCGGTGCTGGGCCGCGACGTGGAGGCAGCGCTGCTCGTCGAGATCCTCGAGCTCGACGACGCGGGCGAGCTCGAGATCATCGCCGAGCTGCTCCGGCGGCAGGTGCTCGAAGACCTCCCCCCGCAAGGCCTGCGCTTCAGCCACGACAAGCTGCGCGAGGTCGCCTATGGCCGCCTCGACCACGCCGAGCGGCGGCGCTTGCACGAGCGCGCCGCCACCTCGCTGGAGCGCACGCGCGGCGACCAGCCGCCGACCTTCGGCGTGCTGGCTCACCACCTGCTCCAGGCGGGCCTCGACGCACGCGCCATCGACTATCTCGAGAAGGCCGGCGAGCACGCGCTCCGCACCGCGGCCCACGGCCAGGCGCGACAGCTCTTCGACCGCGCCCTCGCGCTGCCAGTCCGGGTCGACCCGCTGCGGAGGAGCCGCTGGATGCGGCGCGTGGCCGAGGCGGCCTTCGGGGAGGGCGACATCGGGGAGAGCGAGCGCCGCGCGGCGGAGACCCTGAAGCATCTCACCGGCCGACTGCCGCGCGGGAAGCTCGGGTGGGGGATGACCCTCGGCCGCGCGCTCGTCCGGCAGGGCATCGGCTGGACGTTCCCGCGCACGCGCGTGGCGCGATCCGAGGCGGAGCGCGCGCAGAGCCTGGAGGCGGCGCTGACGGCGGGGCAGCTCGCCTCGATCTACTACTTCACGGG
>JAYTBL010000457.1:0-10115 GCA_043736975.1 Polyangiaceae bacterium | reverse complement strand
GCGCGGGCGAGGTCTTGCCGCGGCATGCCGGGGCCGAGATCACGCGCGTGCGCGGGGTGGTGTTTCCTGGGCTGGTGAACGCGCACACGCACCTCGAGCTGTCGGCGATGCGCGGCAAGGTCGGGGGCGGGCGCGGCTTCGTCGGCTGGGTCGAGTCGCTCATCGCGCAGCGGCCCGAGCTGCAGCCCGAGGAGGAGGCGGAGGCGATGGCCGCCGCGATCGACGAGCTGGAGCGAACCGCCACCGTGGCCGTCGGCGAGGTCACGAACTCGCTGGGCGCCGTACGGCCGCTGGCGGCGCGCGGGATCGGCGGCTGCGTCTTCCACGAGGTGTTCGGGCAGGAGCGCGAGTCGGTCCTGCGCCGCGTCGAGGGGCTGCGCGCCGAGCTCGACGCGCGGCTTCCTTCGTGGCCCACCAAGGATCTCACGTACGCTCCGGCGCCGCACACGCTCTACACGACGCACGAGGACGCGGTGCGCGCCCTGCTCGACAGCGCGCGCAAGCACGGTGCGCCCACCAGCCTGCATCTGGCCGAGCACGCGCCGGAGCGCCGCGCGATCGAGCACGGCGACGGCCCGGTGCCGGAGTGGCTGCTGGCGCGCGCGCGGCAGCGCCCGGAGTGGCCGAAGATCCCGCTCTTCGACTACGCCGCGCGCGTCGGCGCGCTCGCGCCGTCGGTGCTGCTCGTGCACCTCGTCGAGGCGCGCCCCGACGAGCTCGCGCGCGTGGCGGAGTGCGGCGCGCCGGTGGTGCTGTGCCCACGCTCGAACCTCCACATCGAGCTGAAGCTCCCGCCGCTCCTCGCGGTGCGCGCCGCGGGGATCGAGGCCGCGCTCGGCACCGACTCGCTCGCCTCCAACGCCTCGCTCGACGTGCTCGCCGAGGCCCGAGCGCTCGCCGATCGCTTTCCCGCGATCGCGGCGTGGGAGCTGCTGCGCATGGCGACCTGGAACGGCGCGCGCGCGCTGGGGCGGACCGATCTCGGGCGCCTCGCGAGGGGCGCGCGTCCTGGGATCTTCGCCGTCTCGAGCGAGAGCTCGGTCGCCGACGGCGCCGCCTTCCTCCTCGCGAACCTTCGTCTTCCGCGGCGCATCCTCGCGTCTCGTCGGGCACCGGAGTCACGCTCATGATCGCACTTCTTCGCCGCTGGGGTGAGCTCGTCACCTTCTCGCACACCATCTTCATGATGCCGTTCGCCGCGGCCGCGGTGGTGCTGGCGCTCGCGGTGCCCCACGCGCCGATGACCCCGCTGC
This sequence comes from Polyangiaceae bacterium, assembly GCA_043736975.1. GTDB lineage: Bacteria > Myxococcota_A > Polyangia > Polyangiales > Polyangiaceae > Labilithrix. The sequence continues at coordinate 8,862 of JAYTBL010000457.1, read as the reverse complement.
GCGTGCTCGCGATCATCGGCTGCATGGTCTGCGCGCGCTCCAGCGCGATGGCGTTCAACCGCTGGGCCGACCGCGACCTCGACGCGAAGAACCCGCGCACCAAGAACCGTCCCGTCGCCGCGGGGCGCATCGGCGCGAGCGAGGCGCTGGCGCTCACCATCGTCGCGGGCGCGGCGTTCTGCGGCCTGGCGTGGACGCTCGGTCGCTGGCCCGGCCTCCTCGCGCCCCCGGTCCTGGCGATCCTCCTCGGCTACTCCTACGCCAAGCGCTTCACCTGGGCGGCGCACGGCTGGCTCGGTCTCGCGCTGGCGCTCGCGCCGGGCGGCGCGTGGATCGGCATGGGCGCGGCGCCCAGCCTCGGGATCGTGCTCCTCATGGTCGCGGTCCTCTCCTGGCTCTTCGGCTTCGACGTCCTCTACGCGCTGCAGGACGAGCACTTCGATCGCAAGGAGGGCCTGCACTCGGTGCCTGCGCGCTTCGGCACGAAGCGCGCGATGGTCATGGCCGCGGGGGCGCACGTGATCACGGTGAGCGCGCTGGTGGGCACGGGCCTGGCGCTCCACCGCGGCGCGGTGTTCTTCGCCGGCGTCACGGCAGTGGCAGTCGTCCTCGTGATCGAGCACCGCCTGGTGCGCCCGCGCGACAAGACCTCCGGGGAGACCGTGGATTTTGCACGTATCGGCAAGGCGTTCTTCGACTGCAACGCGTACGTGAGCCTCGGCTTCTTCGCGACCACCGCGATCGACGCCGCGCTGCGGTAGCCGGCGAGTCCCGCCGCGGGCGTGACTGACCGCGAACATCGGCCGTTCAGCGCGCGAGGAGCAGGACGCCCGACAGGATGACCGACGCGAGCCCGCCGAGGACGAGCCCTTGGGCGAAGGGCCCTGCAGGCGCCGCCGGCCCGAGGAGCGAGCGCGTGGGCCGCGCCGGATCGTAGCGAACGTCGACGCGGTCCCCCACGGGATACCGAGCGAGAACGACCTCGGCCTCGTCGAGGCTGGTGCAGGGCGTCGACTCCAGACGTCCCACCATCTGGTGCTCACCGCCGCGGTACGCGCTGGGGAGCTGGTGGAGCGCGTAGACGTAGCGAACCACGGCAGCGAAGTGCTTGCCCAGGACGAGGACCTCGCCGGTCGTGACCGACCCCGTCGCCGTGGGCCACGCCGTCCGGCGCCGCGCCTGGAACATGGCCGACGCACCGATGGCGGTCACGGCGACGCCGAAGAACAGCGAGAAGAGCGCCGGGAGGATGGTCATCGATCGCCTAGAGCTTGGGGCACGCCGACCACCGAGGCAAGGGCCGGATCCTCAGCGGTGCGCGTGGGCCGCTTCGAACGCGGCGCGCAAGATCCCGAGGCCCTCGTCGAGCACGGGGCGCTCGATCGTGAGCGGCATGAGCATGCGGAGGACGTTCCCGTAGACGCCGCAGACCAGGAGGAGAAGGCCCCGCTCGAGCGCCGCGCGCTGCACCGCCTTCGTCAGGTCGACGAGCGGCTGGTGGGGCGCGCCGGGCTCGCACAGCTCGACCGCCAGCATCGGTCCCAGGCCACGGACCTCCGCGATCGTCGGGAACGATCGGGCGAGGTCCTCGAGCGACGAGCGCACCGCGTCCCCCACCGCGCGCCCGCGCGCGAGCAGATCCTCTTCGTCGAACGCTTCGAGCACCGCGAGCGCGGCCGCGATCGCGATCGGGCTTCCCGCGTAGGTCCCGCCCAGGCCGCCGGGCGCGGGCGCGTCCATGATCTCGGCGCGCCCGCTGACGGCGGAGAGCGGGAAGCCCCCGGCGAGGCTCTTCGCCATCACCACCAGATCGGGAGACACGCCCGCGTGCTCGATCGCGAACATCTTGCCCGTCCGCCCGAAGCCGCACTGCACTTCGTCGGCGACGAACAAGATGCCGTGGTGCTTGCAGATCTTCGCCAGCGCGACGAGGAGCTCGGGCGGGGCGACGTAGAAGCCACCTTCTCCCTGCACCGGCTCGATGAAGAGCGCCGCGACGCGCTCGGGATCGGCGTCGGTCTTGAACAGCACCTCGAGCTCGCGAAGCGTCTCCTTCCACGGCACACCGTGGAGCTCGGACGGGAAGGGGATCCGGTAGACGTCGGGGACCGGCGGGCCGAAGCCCGACTTGTAGGGCGCGACCTTTCCCGTCATCGCCATCGCCATCATCGTCCGTCCGTGGAACGCGCCGCTCATCGCGATGACGCCGGTGCGCTTCGTGTACGCGCGCGCGATCTTGACCGCGTTCTCGGTCGCCTCGGCGCCGGTGGAGAAGAACACCGTCTTCTTCGGTCCCTCTCCGGGCGCGAGCGCGTTCAGCTTCTCGGCGAGCGCCACGTAGCCCTCGTAGGGCATCACCTGGTAGCAAGTATGGGAGAACGCCCGGAGCTGCTGCTCCACCGCCGCGACCACGCGCGGGTGGAGGTGCCCGGTGTTGAGGACCGCGATCCCGCCCGCGAAGTCGATGTAGCGCTTGCCTTCGACGTCCCAGATCTCGGCGTTCTTCGCGCGCGCGGCGAACACGGTGGTCGACGTGGCGACGCCGCGCGCGCAGGCGGCTTCCTTCCTGGCGTTGAGGGATTCGTTCGTGCTCATGGAGCTCTAGAACGCGCCGCGCAGCAGCAGCGAGCCGGGGCCCACGTCGAACGCCACCGGGGGCGGCTCCTTCTTCGCCGGCTTGCTCGCGCCGTTCGCGAGGATCGTCGTCACCACCGCCACGCCCAGCCCTGCGATGCCGAGCCCGAGGCCGATGTTCGCGAACACCACCTTCGTGTCGATCGCGCTCCGCTCCGCGGGGTCGCACTTCGGGGCGCACGTCTCGCGGAGCTTGCTCTCGTCGCTGTTCGCGGATACCGCGAACGCCGCGGTCATCACGCCGCCCGCGACGCCCACCCCCAGGCCGATCCACGCGACCAGCGGCACACGCAGCCCTTGCGGCTCCTCGGGCGCGGTCCGAGCGACCGGGACCGCGGGCTTCGCGACCGGCGCGATCATCTTCGGCTGGAACGACAGCGCGATGATGCGGTTCTTCTCGCCGGGCCGGAGGAGCACCTTGTCCTCGACGGACACGCCGTCCGCGCGCTCGAACTTCACGATGTGCTCGCCGGGATCGGCGGCGATGGCGCGCGCCTCGATGGCGGTCGCGACCTGTACGCCGTCGACCGAGACCTTCACGTCGAGCGTCTCCTTGCCCTGATCGTCGAGGGCGCGGAACGCGATGCTCGGCATGTCCCTCTCGGCCTCGACGAGCCAGGTGCTGCACTGCTTCGCCACCGCGCCGGGGCACGCCTTCGCCGAGCAAGCGATGAACTTGTCACGGGCGGCGCTGAGCTTGCCCTCATCGCGGAGCTTCTGCCCCTCGTCGGCAGCGGCGATGCACTCCTTGGTGCCGGCGCTGGCGGGCGCGGGGGCGAGGACCGAGACTCCTACGATCGATCCCGCGAGCAGTACGGCGTACGCCCTCACTTCATGCACTCGGGGATGAAGTGCTGGTGTCCGTTCTTGTCGACGACGTAGGGGGGATCGCAGTTCACCCTCCGCGCCGCGGGCAGCGCCGGAGCGGGCGCGGCCGACGCGGACGGCGCTGGCCGCTTGGTGATGGGCGCCTCGACCGGCTCGGGGCGGCTCACCACCGCGGCCGTCACGATGGGCTCCACCGTCGCCGTCGCCGTCGCCGCAATCGTGCCCGTGCTCGCGCTCGTCTCGCCGCCCGGCCCTCGCTTCAACAGCACCCCGATCACGACGATCGCCACCAGCAGCAGCGCCCCCAGCAGCCCGAGCCCGACCATCGACAGCGAATGGCGCCGCGAAGCGACCGGCGCGGCATCGTCGATGATCGGGATCATCGGCGCGGCCGCGTCGGGCATCACGATGTGCGGCGCCGCGAGGCGCACTACCCCGCTGTCGGGATTGAGCGGCGGCTTCGAGCGCGTGCTCGAGCGCTCGATCTCCGAGACCATGCGCGCGCGCTCGTCGAGGATCTCGCTCGCGAGCTTCTGCACCCACGCGCTCACCTCCGTGGGGGACGCCGGTGCGCTCACCGTTGCCTCCAACTCCACCGCCATGGCGAGCGCGCTGGGATAGCGATCTGCGGGGTTTCCAGCGGTTGCACGCCGGACGATCGCGTCGAACGGCGCGAGCGCGGGGTCGATCTCGCTCGGCACCTTGATGTCGTTCTGGATGATCTTGGTGAGCGCCGCCCCCTCGTTCTCGCCCGCGAACATCCGCACGCAGGTGAGCGTCTCGAACAGCACTACGCCCGCGGCGTACACGTCGGCGGTGCAGGTCAGCGGCTGCGCGGCGAGCTGCTCGGGCGCCATGTAGAGGACCTTGCCCTTGATGTCCCCGTCCTTGGTGGTGTGCACGCGCCCCGTTGCCTTCGCGACGCCGAAGTCGAGGACGCGCGCGATGCCGTCCGTCCCGACGAGCACGTTCTGGGGAGACATGTCGCGATGGACGAGCCCCATGGGCGTGCCCTTCTCGTCCACCGCCTCGTGCGCGGCATGCAGGCCGTGGAGCGCACCGACGACGATGGACACCGCGACCCGCGGCGGAAGGCGCTCGCCGCTGTCGCGCGCGCGCCGCACCAGGCGCGAGAGCGACTCGCCGCGGATGTACTCCATGACGAGGAGCAGCTCCTCGTCCTTCATCACGACGTCGAGCGTCGAGACCACGTTCGGGTGCTGGATGCGCGAGGCGAGGCGCGCCTCGTCGAGGAACATCGCCGTGAAGTCGGCGTCGTGCGCGAACTGCGAGTGCAGGCGCTTGATGGCCACGGTGCGGAGAAAGCCCGCCGTCCCGATCAGGCGTCCGAGGTGGACGGTCGCCATACCGCCCGACGCGATGGCATCGTAGATGGCGTAGCGATCGACCAGGAGCGGCGCATCCGCCGTGGGAGCGTGCTCGACAGAAGCTCCCTTCATAGGGTGGATTCTAACGCGAGACGGCATCCTGCGACCAGCGCAACACTGCTTGCGGGCGAGGTGTGCCTTGGTGCGCGGATTCAATGCGCGACGCGGTTCCCCGCCTGCTGCTGCTATCGTTTCTTTCATGCGTTTCAGGCTCGGCGCGGCCAGCGGCGTGGCGGCCGCCTCCCTTTTTTGTGTCGCGGTGATGGCGGCGTGCAGCTTCGGCGTCGACCTCGAGAACGTCTTCGGTGACGCGACCGACGGCGGGGCCTCGAGCGACGGTCCGGCCGAGGCCGCGATCATCCCCCCGACCGAGGCGGGCATCCCGAGCATCGAGGTCGTGCAGCTGTCGATGGGCGAGAGCTTCGGTTGTGGCCGTCGCATCGACGGCACCGTCATGTGCTGGGGCGAGAGCCGCGACTCCGGCGAGCTCGGCGACGGGCTCAAGCTCTCCTCGAGCATCCCCGTCCTGGTCAAGGACGTGGGGGACGCCGTCGATCTCGCCGCGGGTCAGCGCCATGCCTGCGTCGTCCGCAAGTCGGGCATCGTCTCGTGCTGGGGCTACAACCAGTACCGCCAGCTCGGCGAAGGCAGCGCCACCGACTCGCCGATCCCCAAGGACGTCGTCGCGCTCACCGACGCGACGCAGGTGGCCGCGGGCGGCGCGTTCTCGTGTGCGCTCAAGAAGGACGCGACCGTCCAGTGCTGGGGTGACAACACGTCCGGTCAGCTCGGCGACGGGACGGTCACGCCTCGCTCGCAGCCCGCGCCAGTGACCGGCCTCGCGGACGTGACCCAGCTCGTCACCGGCGACTCCACCGCCTGCGCGCTGGTGAAGACCGGCGAGGTCTACTGCTGGGGGCGAAACGCCAACGGCCAGGCGGGCGCGCCGCCGCCCACCGACGTCAAGACCGCGCTCAAGGTCGCGGGCGTCACTGACGTCGCGACGCTCAGCGCCAGCGCGAGCGCGAACCATTTCTGCGCGGTCACCAAGGCCTCCGACCTGCGCTGCTGGGGCTCCGGCGGCAATGGCGGCCTGGGCGACGCGAAGAGCAGCAGCAGCGCGGCGCCGGTCGTCGTGCTCAGCATCAACGACGCGATCTCGGTCACCACCGGCGGCGGGCATTCGTGCGCGGTCCGCAAGGGCGGCGCGGTGGCCTGCTGGGGGCTCAACAACTGGCGCCAGGTCGGGCTCGGTGACAGCACGCCGACGAGCAGCGTCTCGACGCCGCTCCCCGTCGACGGCCTCACCACCGCGAAGCAGGCGGTGGCCGGCGGCGGGCACACCTGCGCGCTCCTCGCCGACGGCAAGCAGGTCTCGTGCTGGGGCCGGAACGTCGCGGGCACGCTGGGCCGCGGCTCGCGCATCCTCTCGGACGTGCCGGTGAAGATCGTCGCGGCCACGTCGATCACCAGCTTCGCGCTGGGCGGCGCTCACGGCTGCGCGGTCGATTCGAAGGGCGGGCTCGCGTGCTGGGGCGACAACGGTCTCCGCCAGATGAGCCTCACCACGTTCCTCGCCACCGGCACTCCCACCCCCGTCCCGGGCCTGAGCGGCGTGACCCGCGCCGCCGGCGGCGACGTTCATACCTGCGCGGTCATCGGCGGCGGACAGATCAAGTGCTGGGGCGGCGATAGCTACGGTTCGCTCGGCGACGGCGTCGCGCCGACGTACATCCGGCCCGATCCGGTGGTCTTCGCGGCCGGCCCCGCCACCGACGTGAGCGCCGGGACCTACTTCACCTGCGCGCTGCTGAGCAGCTCCGACGTGGCGTGCACCGGCTACAACGACAACCTGCGCCTCGGGCGGCCGGGCGGCAACCTGCTCTCGCCGGCGCTCGTCCCCACCGACGCCGGCCCCGACGCGAACCCCGAGGCGGGCCTCCCGCCCTTCGGCGTCATCAAGCTCGCCGCCTCGTCGGGGCACACCTGCGTGATCCGCACCGCGGGCGCGGTGAGCTGCTGGGGGGGGAACGGCAGCGGTGAGTGCGGCGTCGGGCAGGGGGCCGCCACGCTGCCCGTCGACGTGCCCCTGGGCATGGGCGCGAAGGACGTCGCCTCCGGCAACCGCCACAGCTGCGCGGTCCTGAACGACGGCAGCGTCCGGTGCTGGGGCGCCAACAACCGCGGGCAGACCACCGGCCCCACGCCGACCGGGCCCTCGCTGCGCACGCCCGATCTCCAGGGCAAGACCGCGAAGGCCATCGCCGCCGGCGACGACCACAGCTGCGCGCTCCTCACCGACGGCACCGTGCTGTGCTGGGGGAAGGGAACGAGCGGCTCGCTCGGCAACGGCGTGCGCGCCGACTCGCCGTCGCCCGTCGTGGTGAAGGGCCTGGCCACGGTGAAGAACCTCGCGGGTCGCGGCGACCGCACCTGCGCGTCGCTCGAAGACGGCACCGGCTTCTGCTGGGGCAACAACCGGACGGGCGAGCTGGGGGACGGAACGATCATCGCTACGGGTACCGCCGCGCCCGTCGTCGGCTACTGATCAGGAGGCTCGCTCATGGCAGATCTTCGAGCTCGGCCAGAGGTCGTTCTGGGCGGTGCCGAACGCGGTGGCGTGGGACCAGCCGCTGCGCGAGGACACCGAGTACGCCGAGCCGATCGCCGCGATGCTCACGTTCCTCTGCCCCGGCGAGAAGACCGCCGTGACCGGCGCCAGCTACATCTCCACGATGGTGCGCACCGAGGAGGCGAAGTTCTACTTCGTCGAACAGGCTCCGCCGCCTCATCCCCAAGATCACCGGGCGCCCGCTCCCCGAGCCCACGCCGCTGGTGCGCGCGCTCTAGTCTTTCGGCGTCGTCGACCGCACCGATGTCGCGTTCATGATGGGCAACATCAACATCGTGGGCGAGCACCTCGCGAACCAGATCTTCCACCAGCAACCACGTCGCGAAGGACGAGACGGTCCGCAAGATCATCGCGCTCATCGGCAAGGACGAGTCGCGCCACATCGCCGCCGGACAGCGCTTCTTCGGCGAGGTCTACCCCGAGTTCAAGAAGCGCCGCTCGCAGATCCTGGTGAAGAACCTGGCGACGACGTTCATTCTCGCCTGCGCGACGTACGAGCTCGTCAACCCCATGCGCAAGCTCAAGATCGACCTCGATGCGGTCATGAAGAAGATGTACGACCACTACGAGGAGGTGACGCACAGCCTCCCGCCGTTCCCCGAGCAGGCCATCCGCGACGGCATCATGGACTTCCTCCGCGAGGGGACGACGAAGACCATCGGCCGCATCGAGAAGTACACCGGCGCCGACGGCGAGCTCGACATGAAGCGCATCCTCGAGACCTGCGAGCGCGCGGTCCGCTCCCCGAAGGCGCTGCGCGAGCTGTTCGCCGCCGCCTGAACCGCGGCCATTCTTCGCGCGGCCGCCCTTCGTGGCCCCCTCTCGATCTGGTGAAGATCCTTCATCATCGGCCGCCCCACCGCGAAGCCCGCAGACGCCCCCACGCCGTCGACCTCCACCTTCGACAACCGGTCGCGGCCCTGGGGGCGGAGCCCCACCAGGAGGGCCTACGGCCGCGCGCCGCCGCGGACGCCGTAGCCGCGGTCACGCCACACCAGCAAGCCCTCGTCGATCACCGCCACGCGGGGGTAGCCGAGCTTCTTCAGGGCGTCGCGCACCTGGCCGCTCTCGGCATGCGGGCACGCGCAGTACGTGAGGATGTAGCGATCCTTGGGTAGCTGCTTCGCGTAGTCGGCGGTCTGGTAGAACGGCACGCTGATCGCGCCCGCGACGTGCATGCGCGCGTAGTCGGCGGGCGGCCGGGCATCGATGATCACCATCGAGGCGCCGCGATCGAGCTCCTTCTTCACGGCGTCGACCTTGATGAAGGAGGCGCCCTCTTCGAGCTCGGGCTGCGGGCCCTTGGGGTTCATGACGATGGCGGTCAGCGAGCCTGCCTTCGGCGGCAGATCGGGGAGCTCCTCGGGCGGGATCTTCCAG
>JAYTBL010000456.1:0-4241 GCA_043736975.1 Polyangiaceae bacterium | reverse complement strand
GGCCTAACCGGCCGAAAGCACGATCAGAGCAGATCGTTCACCACAAGCAGGAGATGAAGATGGTCGAATCGCGAAGGCGCTCAGGCGCGCGGATACTCGAGGTGTCGTTGGCCGCCGCGCTCGTCGTCGGCGGCGCGCTGCCGCTGGCGTGCAGTGACGACAACGAAGGCTCGCCGGGCGGAACGTCCCCCACCGCGACCACGACCACCACTCCACCGACGCCCGACAGCGGCCCGCCGCTCCCCGCGCTGACCGGCGTCGGCGGTCCGAGCGACCAGGCCACGAACAAGTTCGTCCATCCCGCGGGAGACGTCGCGCTGGGGCGCGAGGTGTTCCGCTTCGAGACCTTCGGAAACGAGGGTTACTGGACCCGCGTGCTCCAGCTACCGCAGGGGATGAAGGAGGCCGGCGTGACCCCGCTTCAGGCAATCGCGCTCGGCATCAGCGTCGACATCGAGAAGGTACCCGCGGCGATGGCGATGACGATCGCTGCCGAGCTGAAGACGGACCTCTCGCCGACGAATGCTCCTGCGCTCAACAGCGCAGCGACCACCGAGGCGCTCATCGAAGCGAACGCGGTGGTCGGCGTCTCCGCGCGGAACATCAAGCTACCGTTGAACGGCAAGCTCGACATCGACGACGCCGACGTCTACGCCGGAGAGTCGGTGGGTATCACGTGCGCCTTCTGTCACTCCATCACGGACGGGAGCGTGTACAAACCCGCAGCCGGCAAGCGGGGAGGCACGATTGGCAAGCGGATCGATGGCCTCACGAACCACGACCTCGAGGTCGGCAAGGCCATTGCCGCGGCGAAGTTCTCGCGGGCATTCTACCCCTCCCTCGCTCTGAACCTGACCGCGAACATGGGGAAGTCGCTCTCCCGCAAGGGGCCGGGTATCGGCCTGATCTCGGCGGCTGCGACCGAGACCGAGGTCGATGCGTACCTCAGCGATCCCGAGCTCTACCCGACCGGTATGTTCGACGACGCCGTCGACGGCAACGGGGCGCCGATGCACATCACGCCGTTCTTCCGCACCGACCTCGCCGCTCCGTGGGGCAGCGAAGGCTCCATCCATCTCCTTCACAACTTTGGAAATCTCGTATTCACGGCCCTGCTCGACCCGACCGATCTCACCACCGAGGGAGGCAAGAAGTTCCTCATGGAACGAGGCGGAGCCGCCGGCCTCGAGATCGTCACCAACTACGAGGCCATCCTCGCCGAGCTGGGCGTCGCGAAGGGCGGTCAGAACGGCTATCCGTTCGTCGGGCGGACGTCGCGTCTGGTGAACGGTGCCCAGACGCCGACCGGAGTGAAGATCGGCCTCAGCGCTGGCGCGAAGGTGGAGGACTCCCCCATCGGGATGCGCGTCGACGAGACGAAGAACTTTGCGATGAACGGCTACCTGAACACGCTGAAGCCGCCGCCCGGCGACAAGTCGGATCCGACCGCGATCGCACGCGGACGCAACGTGTTCCGCGAGCAGTGCACGACGTGTCACCGCGATGACCAGAGCATCTTCGTTCCCCTGAACATCTCGGCGTACAACGCGAGCGTCGAGCTCTACTCGGCTGCGCCCAAGCGTCCCGACCTCTTCTCGGCCTACGTGGGCGAGCTCCTCGCCGACCGCACCGCCGCCGGCCTGGCGCCCGTGCGGAACGCGCCCGGCACCTTCGACGACAAGCTCGTCGTCGTGGACCCGAGCAACCAGGGTCAGCCGCGCGGGAGCGCCTTCCCGCTCCTGATGGATCTCGCGCGCAAGCCGGTCTTCCTGCACGACGACTCGGTCAAGTCACTCGACGAGCTGATGGATCCCGCGCGCACGGCAGGCGTTCCTCACCCGTTCTTCGTCGCCGATGCGGCGAAGCGCGCGGACGTGGTCAAGTTCCTGAAGAGCCTGGACGACGATCCGCTGAAGTGAAGATATCGCGTTCGAGAGGGCGGCCTGCCACGGACTACCGTTGCAGCGCCGCGCCCGATCGCGGAAGCGCGAAGCTGAACACCGTACCTTGGTCCTCCGTGGACATGACTTCGATGCGGCCGCCGTGCGCGAGCACGATCTGCTGCGCGATGAACAGCCCCAGACCGAGGCCGTCCGCGTTTGCACCCGTTGGGATGTGTCCCTGCCGGAAAGGATCGAAGATCATCGGCAAGAGGGCGGCAGGAATCGCGGTCCCGGCATTCCGTACCGCGAACCGCACGAGAGGCCCCGTGCCGTCCACCTCCACACGCACGGGGGTGACGTGCCGACCATGCTTCAACGCATTCCCGACGAGATTCGTGAGGACCTGCGCGAGCCGCTCGGCGTCCCATTCTCCGCAAGTGTCTCCCTCCGCCGTGATCGTGACGTGCGGATCCGCGGCGCCGTGCGTCAGCTCGTCGATGACTTCCACGCATATCGGCACGAGGTCCACAGGCGCTCGCGCGATCGGGATGCCTCCGCCGGAACGGGCACGCGTGAGATCGAGGATCTGCGCGATCATCCGCTCCATGCGCGCGGCGCCGGCTCGGATCCGGCCCACGGTCCTCCCCTGCGCGGGCAGCACGAGCCCGCCAGTCGCAAGGAGATCTGCGCCCATCGTTATGGCGTTCAACGGGGTTCGCAGGTCATGGCCGAGCATTCCTACGAAGAGCTCTCGCAGGCGATCGCCGCTGTCGCGCTCGATTCCGAGGGCAATCTGGTCGGCGACCGAAGCAAGGGACTCCTTCTCGTCGTCGGAGAGCTCATGCGTCGCAAAGACCGCCATCACCCCGACCAGCCGGTCCCCCACCACGAGCGGATAGCCGCCGAAGGCCGCCATCTGCTCGTGCGGCGCCCACTCGGCGCTCACGACATCGAGCTCCCGCGCAGCATCGTTCGTGACGCGCGCGGCGCGCCGCAGCGCGATGCTACCGATCGGACCTGAGCCGAGGGCGATCTGCCCCGACGTCTCGTCGAGGGATGCGCCCAGCCCAGCGCTGGCACGGGAATGGAGAGCTTTCTCGCCCGGCTCGTATGTCCATATCCGCGCCGAGGCCGCGCCGAACCCCACCAGCGCCTCGCAGCACTTGATGAGCTGGACCTCCAGGGAGTCCTGTCCCACCAGGGAACGGCCCACGGCGGACGTGAGCGCCATCAGCTTCCTGGCGACCGCCTGCGAGGTCACATCGAACGCGATGATCGCCACCCCGTCGATGACGTTCCGCGCGTCCCTGGTCGGCGTGTATGCGAAGTTGAAGTAGCGCGTCTCCGCTCTGCCTTCGCGCACGAGCCTCGCGGGGACCTCGTGTCCGACGTGCGGCGTCCCGGTGCGCATCACGTCCATCATCAGCGTGTCGAAGCCCTGACCCCGGAGCTCTGGCATAGCGTCGAGAATCGACAGCCCGACGACGTCGCTCGTGCGCCCCCACATCTTCAAGATTTCCGGGTTCGCAAACGCGATGGTGAGGTCCGGACCCCGCACGTGCCCGACGGCCGCTGGAGCTTCGATGAGCGCTACTCGTGCCAGGTCGGCCTGCTCTTCGAGACGGAGCGTGGCGAGCAGGAGCCGCTCGTTCGCTTCGCGCTGCTGGCGCATGATGTCTTGGGCCCGATCCGGCACTGGCTTCGCTCTCTCCCGGCGTCGGACGCCAGCAACCGAGCCACGGCAACACCCGCGACGCCGATCCGATAGCCCGCGCGCACGTCGCCGACAACCCGCATCATGCGATCACGCGATTGCGCCGGCCGCGGCCCCGTTATTGCATCGCGCCTCGCGTGACAACTTTCCAGACTTGCGCCGTGGTGTTCGTTTGCCTCTTCTCGGCGGGCTGCGCCGGGGGCATCCCCGCCAGCCTTCACATCCCGCAGGGCACGGCGACGCAGCAGGTCGCCGAGCTCCGTTCCACTGCGGAGACCAAGCAGCTCGTGCAAGAGCTGGCCGTCGCGGGGTCGCACGGCGTGATGGATGCCCTCTCCGAGGACGAGACGGGCGCCCGCGTGCGAGCGCTCATCCAGCAGATCGCGAGCGCGCTCATGGTCGATCTCCGGCGCACGCTGGAGGGATTGCAGCCGGCAACTCGGCAGCTCACCGAGGACCTCGTCACCACCGCCGTTCGCTCGGCGAGCGGCGAATTCTCTCGCGCGATGGCGCCAGCATTGCGTCAGCTCGTCGACGATCTCATGGGAGACCCGGCGCTTCGCGCGTCGCTGCGAGGAATGAGCCGCGAGCTGGCAAGAGATGCGGTGCTGGGCTCCAACGACGCGCTCCAGGCCATCGAGGCG
>JAYTBL010000455.1:0-1561 GCA_043736975.1 Polyangiaceae bacterium | reverse complement strand
CTTGAAGTGTCGCGAGTCGCGAGCGATGCTGGGAGACCATGCGTAGAGCCATAGTTCTCGCCTCTCCCTTCGTTGCGGCTCTCGCTCTGTTCGCGTGCGAGGACTCGGGATCCGGCGGAGGAACCGGGGGCTTCACCACGGAAGCGGGCACCTTCGAGGCTGGTCCGCCCTCCGAGGGGGGTGCCGTGAAGGACGGCGCGCTCGATGCGCCGGTCGCGCCGAAGAGCGTGACGGTGGGAGTGGTGCGCGGGCTCGGCCCGGCGGTCGGGGCGACCGTGGTGTTTCACGACGCGGCGGGCGCCGTCCTCGAGTCCAAGGTGACCGGGGCCGACGGGAGGGCCACCAGCTCGGACGGAGTGGCCCCCGCGCAGGCGAGCCTGCTCCTCGGTGCCGGCGGCAACCGGCACGTCATCACGTGGACCGCCGTCGAGCCAGGGGACGTCCTCCTCGCCCGCGACGACGACAACGGCATCGACCCCGGCGGCAGCTTCAACGTGGTGACGCAGGGCAACTTCGCGGACGGCGGCGCGGTGACGTTGACGGCGAGCGTCGGCGACTGCACGGGCTTCTCGCCGACCTCGCCCATCCCGGTCTTCGTGGGCAGCTCGTGCACCCGACCTACCGCGGCCGTCCTGGCGCGCGCGTTCGGTCCCGTCGGTAACAACTCCGTGCTCGCCTACGCGTTCGCGAAGGGCAAGCCGCCGGTGCCGACCGACGCCGGCGTGGGCTCCGTCGCAGTCGGCCCCTGGCTCGGCGCGACCAGCGTGAAGGTCACGCCCAAGAACCTCCCTTCGCAGAGCAGCGCGAGCGCGGTGCTCTACGAGATTGCCGACGGACTCGGCATCCTCAACGAGACCGGCAGCGTGACCCGGATCGACCCCGCGACCACCTACCTCGTCGCGCCCGGCTTCGCCGACGCCTACCAGGCCGGCGGGCGCATGTCCCCCAACAGCGCGCTCGGCTCGGTCGTCACCATCGCGCGGCGCAGCGCTCCGGCAGCCACGAACGACATCGACTTCACGGGCGCGCCGCCGGCCATCGACAGCGCCACGCTCGACACCACCACCATCGCCCGGCCCTCCGCGGCGTGGACCACGCTGGGCGGCGCCTCCCTCGCGACCATGGACGGCGGCGCCATCGTCGTCTCCTGGTACGACCAGCGCGAGAGCAGTGGGACGTGGACGTTCGTGGTGCCCCCGGGCAGCAAGAGCGTGAAGGCGCCCGCGATGCCGAACACTGCCGAGCCCTGGCTGCCCCACGGCGCGAACGACGCCGGCGCCGCCGTGACGTTCCAGGATCCGATGGTGATCTTCGCCGAGGCCGACATCCTCCCCGGCTACGCCGATTTCCGGAAGGGCATCGGCCTCGTCATTCCGCTCACCGACGGCTACCAGCCCGACGCGCGCGCCATCCTGCCGGCGAACGGGACGATCAAGCTGACGTCGTACCGCAACCTCCCGACGCCCCAGTGAGCGCTACGCGAGCGCCGTGTAACTCGGAACCCGAGGCGTACCCCTTCACTGCCGCCCAAGACACCCCGCGCCGGCAGGAGCCAGCCTCC
>JAYTBL010000454.1:0-1562 GCA_043736975.1 Polyangiaceae bacterium | reverse complement strand
GGTGATCTCGGCGACCGAGTAGAAGCTCGGGACGAGGTCGGGGTACTGCGCCTTCACCACGTTGCCGAAGACGGTGTACGTGGCGCCAAACGCGTCGACCGAGCCCGGGGCGATGCCGAACAGCTGCGCGTTGTCGGCGAGGTTGTTCACGCTCGACCCGCCCAGCTCGACGGCGATGCCCTGCTTGTCGTTCTCCTTCTGGACCTTGAAGTAGCGGTACCAGTAGGCGGCGTCGCGCTCCTTGTAGACCACCGCGCTGACCGCGGCCGCCTGACGGAGCGCGTTGTCGTCGGTCTTCACGCGGTCGCCAGCCTCGAAGATCGCCGAGAGCATGCCCTTCGTGATCTCACGATGGTCACGCATCCACTTCTTGTTGCCGATGATCACGTTGGGCATCTGCGATCGGTACTCGCGCGTCGATACGATCGACACGAGACCGCCTCGTCTTCACGTTCCTCAGATCCGCGCAGTAGCCGCTCACGTACTTCTGCGCGGCCTCCACGTAGTCCGACGCGTTGACCCAGTTGACAGCATCCGGGTCGTAGGTCTTCTCGTCGGGGTTGTTGGCGATCTTGTTGTCGCCCATCCATTTGAGCGCGATGTTCCAGTCGCCGTCGCGAAGGACGCCGGCGATCACGCCGCCCTTCGCGCGCTGGGGGGTGTCCCGCCACGCCGGCGGGCCCATCAGCTTGTCCTCGCCGCGCGAGTAGCCGGCAGACCCGACCACCACCGCGGTGTAGTCAGCGCCCAGCTTGTTCAGCCGGTCGTCGACGCCTTTCAGGAACTGCGCGGAGCCGTCGCCCATGATCGCGACGAAGTGCGCGCCGCCCTTCGGGTTGCTCTCGCCCTTCTTCACGCCTTCCGCGAAGCTGACGAGCTGGTTCTGCATCTGGTCGGTGTTGTCCTCGCGCACCAGCACGAGGTTCACGCCGTGCTGACACATCAGGCTTTCCTTCTGCGCCTGCTTGCCACCCGTGGCGAGCATCATCCCCATCTGGGCATTCCAGGCCCAGTGGTAGAAGCGGACCTCGGGTTTGTCGGTGCAGCCCCCGGGTCCGTCGACGACCGCGGGAAACGCGCCCGCCTGCGCTTCACCGGGGAGCGCGCCGACCTGCGGCACGCTGCTGTGAGACTCGCCCGAAGCTCCTGGCGCTACCTTCTTGAGCAGCGAAGGGTTGCAATAGAACGACAGACACACGACACCCGTCACGACCAAAGCGCTGAACGCTTTGGCGGTGTTCGTCAGCCGGAAACGACGCACGGCGACCGCCTTGTTGGTGCGCACAAGGTAGATTCCGCCGGAAGGACTGCATGGAAATCGGACAGGTGACGCGTCCGATTCTACGCAGTGCTTGCGCGCGTCTCCGTGGAGACGGCATGCGCGATGCAGCGCGGAGCTGTAGCTACTTGCTGAACTTCTCGAGGATGGCGCCGCGGAACGGATCGCCGTGGCATGTCGTGCATGCGTGCGCGGCGCCGTCGGTGCGCGCGAGCTTGTCGACGAAGTTCTCCTGCATCCACGCGCCGAGCGAGCGGTCGTCGGCGCGATCGAGGAACTCCAT
>JAYTBL010000453.1:0-1564 GCA_043736975.1 Polyangiaceae bacterium | reverse complement strand
CGCGGGCGCCCGGGGTGTCGGGGCGAAGGAGGCGAACGACGTCGCTGCGCAGCCCCTCGACACGGAAGTCGAGCACCATCTGCCCGCTCACGGGCTCGAAGGTTCCGTCCTCGGCCTGCACCACGACGCGACGGCCGTCGCTCACGATGCGCAGCTCCTGGAGCGGACGCGTGACGCGCGGCAGGGCGCGCCGGAGCGCACCGATCGCCATCGCCACATCCTTCACGCGCACCTTGCGCGCGAGCAGATCGTGCGTGGCGCGGAGAGCGATCAGATCCTGGAACGTGTACGCCTTGCGGCCGTTGCGCATCGCGCTCGGCGAGACGATCTCCGCCTTCTCGAGGCTCCGCAGCTTGGCCGCGGTGAGGCCGAGCAGCTTCGCTACCTCGCGCGGCGAGAACACGTCGGTGACGGGCTCGGCGCGCTTGCTCGAGGGCGCGCTCTCCTCTGCCTTCGACGCGGTGTTCGCGCGCGCATCGAGGGTCGGTGTGCCGGGGAGCGCTCGCGGAGATCCGTCCGCGTGCTCGATGCGACCGCCGCCGGGACCGAACGCGACGTGGATGACCTCTCCGCCGCGCTTCTTCTTGGTCCGACCACGCGAAATCTTGGGAGACTTGGGAGACTTGGGCGAGTTGGGCATGCCTTCTTGAAGAGTCGTCATGGGGAAGCTCGAGAGACGCTCCGCCTCTCTATCAAGGGCGCCTGTACGTCGACGTCAATCCTCAACCCGCTTGGATCTTCACTGAATCGAACCTCGCACACCGTTCGACCAAGCTGTCCCGGCGCGCGGCTCTGCGCCTCGCGATGTGCACATCGAAGCGCGTGCACGTGCACGTGCACGTCTTTTTCGGCGAGCGCGCGGAGGAACGCTCGTTCCTCCACAGGCGTCTCCACAGGTAGTCCCAGGATGAGGCTCGTGGTGCCGTAGTAGATCCGCTCGCCGTTGCGCTCGTCCCTCACAGCGCCCTCGCTCATGGCATCGGCGTCGGCGAACAGCTCGCGCCAGCGACCCTCGGTGGTACGGACGAACGGCCCCGCGCGCTCGACGAGGTCGGGCGCCTTGGCCTTCCTGATGCTCGGACCACAGCGCGGGTTCACGAAACGGATCGTGGCTGACCGCGGAGCGCGCGAGCAACTTCTCGCGGGCGATCTATCGAGCCGCTAGCAGGCGCTCGGACGGCGCGTCGAGCGGGACCGAGATGGACTCGACGTTGATGCCCTGCGGCGTCGACTCGATCCAGGTCGCGTGAGCGACGAGCGGGCGCGGAGACGTCGCGCCCTGGGATGGCGCCTCGCTCAGCCCGTCGGGCGCCTCGCCGATGCTGCCCACCCCGATGATCTGGATGTCGCCGAGGAAGCGATGGAACGGTGTGTGGCTCATCCCGCAGACGATGACGTCCGCCGGGTCGTCACCGATCAGCGCGTCGACCTCCTCGTCGGTCATGTCGAACGTGATCGACTCCGCCGGGTCGACGGGCGAGCCGTGCACGAGCAAGAGCTCGCCTCCGTCCTCGAGGGGCATGCGGAAATGCGTGGGCAGGCGCTTGACGCGCTCGATCACGAG
>JAYTBL010000452.1:0-4252 GCA_043736975.1 Polyangiaceae bacterium | reverse complement strand
GCGAAACGCCTCGGTCCTGCCGTGACCTGCTTGGCTGCGCGCATCATCGTTCGATGGTCCTCAGCGGATCAGACCCAGCCGGCGGAGATCTGCGTTGGCTTCCTCGGTGCCATCCTCCGGCTTCTGCGCCGCGGCCCAGTACGCGAGCTCCTTGGCGCCCTCGTCGAAGGAAACCGAGGCGCTCCAGCCGAGCAGCTCGCGGGCGCGGCTCACGTCGGCGAAGCAGTGGCGGATGTCGCCGCGCCGAAACTCTCCCGTCACGCGGGGCTCGATGTCCTTTCCGAGCGCCCGCGCCAGCGCGCGCGACATGTCGGAGACCGAGACCGGCGAGCCCACGCCGATGTTGAACGCCTGATAGTTGGCGGACGCCGGCGCGAGGGCTGCGGCGACCGTCGCGCGTGCGACGTCGGAGACGTGCGTCGGATCGCGAAGCTGCCCGCCGTCCTCGAAGACGATGGGCGACTTGCCGAGGATGAGCCGCATCGCCATGATCGCGCAGACGCCAGTGTACGGGTTGGAGAGCGCTTGCCGCGAGCCGTACGTGTTGAGGTAGCGGAGGGCGATGGTCGGGATCTCATACGAGCGCCCGACGACCAAGGAGAGCTCCTCCTGATCGCGCTTGCAGACGCCGTAGGTGCTGGTCGGGATCAGCGCGTGGTCCTCGCGCGTCGCGATCGGTCGGACCTCGGCGCCGCAGGTCGGGCAGCAAGGCTCCCAGGCGCCCGCAGCCATCCGCGTCTCGGTTCGCGCCGGCGCGCTGCGGAGCTCGCCGTGCTCGGGGCAGGCATAGGCGCCGTCTCCGTAGACGACCATCGAGCTCGCGACCACGAGGCGGTGAAACTGCGCCTTCCTGGCGATCATTCCCTCGAGCAAGGTCGCGGTGCCCACGACGTTCACGTCGGTGTAGAGCCGGAGCTCGTACAT
This sequence comes from Polyangiaceae bacterium, assembly GCA_043736975.1. Lineage (GTDB taxonomy): Bacteria > Myxococcota_A > Polyangia > Polyangiales > Polyangiaceae > Labilithrix. Next base: position 3,328 of record JAYTBL010000452.1, on the reverse strand, counting down.
CGACTGTCCGTTGCCGACGATCCCGCCGAGGTGCAATACGGTGTCGACGCCCTCGAGCGCCCGATCGACCGCTGCCCGATCGCGGAGATCGCCCACCTGGAGCTCCGCGTCCTTCGCGAGGAAGCGGGCTTTGCCGGTGGGGTGCGCCTGCGCGAGGAGGTTGTCGAGGACGCGGACGCGATCTCCTCGCGCAAGGAGCGCATCGACCACGTGCGAGCCGATGAAGCCGGCGCCGCCGGTGACCAGTGCGTGCATCCCGCTTGCCACGGTACGGTGGGGCAGCCGTGAGGTTTCGAGCTTTCGTCGCTTCCTGACGACATTCTTCGCGGGCGCACGAGCAAGGGCTCGCTGGACGGTTCTGGGAAACCTGTCTGCGTCGTGGCCGTATCAATGTCGAGCCGTCGACCATGGCGCATACGCCCCCTCACGAACTGCGAGATCGCATCGCTGCGGCGATCGCGTCGAGGCGCTCGCTCACGCGCGACCAGTATCGCCGGCAGCGGATCGTGGTGATCGCGCTGAGCCTCGTTCCGGTCGCTGCCGATCTCGTTCTTCGTGGCGTTCAGCTGCGCGGGAGACCGCCCGGCTACGTGGCCATCATCGCGATCGGTTGGTTCGCGCTCACGGTCGCCGCGTCGGTGTGGACGCTAGGCCCCGCCCCCGCCCCGAGTCCGCTCGGTCGGCCGAGACCGGCCCTCGTTGCGCTGGCGATGGGCCTCCCCCTCGGCCTCCTCCTCGTATCTCTCGTCGCGAGCGGTGCGTTCCTGGAGACATTTCGCGCGCCCCTCTACGGATTTCGCGTGCATCTCATGTGCGCGCTGACCGCAACCGCATTGTCACTGGCCCCGATCCTCGGTCTCTTGTGGCTGGTGCGGCGAAGTGACCCCGTCAAGCCGTGGGCGACGGGAGCGGCGCTCGGAGCGCTGGGAGCGAGCTGGGCGGGGGCCGCGGTCGCGGTCCAGTGTCCTCATCCTGAGCCGCTGCACGTGCTGCTCGCGCATGCCGGGCCGATCGCGCTGACGGCATGCGTGACCGCGATCGTCGGTACGCGTGTGCTCGCGCTCCGCTGGATCCGCTGAAGGTCAGGAAGCCGGGAGCGGCTTGGCGCGCCGCCGACGGAGCAGAGCGAGGAGGCCGAGCCCCGCGGCGACGGCGCCGAAGAACCCCACGCGTCCGCGGGTCGCGCCGACCCCGAAGGCCGAGCAGCCATACCTGGCGGCGGGCGCGGGAGTGCCCGAGGGATCCGGTCCGTCGGGGGTGTACTGGAGCCGCTCGGTATCGAAGTTCTGCCGGCGAGCATGGTCGAGCGCGATCTCGAGATCCTTGGGATCGATGGTCTTGCTGCGGCTCAAGACCCACAGGTACTCGCGCGAGGGGTGACCGACGACGGCGTATCGGTAGTCGGGTCCGACCTCGAGGATCCAGTACTCGCCGACGTATCCCCCGAAGTCGACCTCCAGCTTCGCCGGCGCCTCGGCGTTCGCGACCTTCGCGATGGACGTCGAGCCGTGATAGCCGCCATTGGCAAGCGTGCACTCGTGAACGAAGGTGAGCTTGCCGTCGTCCTGCATCGTGTAGGTCGCGGTCGTGCCCGAGCAGTCGTTCTGCGCGGGGCGCGGGAGGTGGGCGATCTCGTGCCATTTGCCCTGAAATTGCTTCAGGTCCACCTCCGGCGCCACGTCGAGGCGCTCGCGATCGCAGGCCAGCTTCGGATCCAAGAAATTTGTCCGGCGACGGAAACCGACGGCGCTGCTCCGGCGTATGGAGCAGATGCGCAATCGCCCGTCGGCCCGCCGCCACCTCGTCCTCGTCGCTCTTGCCGCTTCGGTGCTTCTGGGGGCTGGCGCCGCGGGCGCCGCGAACACGGCGCTCAAGGACGTGATGAAGCAGATGGGCGTGAACGCGACGGGCGACGACGCCAAGGCGCTCGCCCCTCTGTTCACCAAGACGACCGAGATGAAGCCCAACGACCCCGACTTCGCAGGCTGGAACGCAATCTCCGACAAGGGAAAGGCCGCGGCCGACAAGGGCGATCTCGCGGCGGCGAAGGCGACATGCAAGGAATGCCACACCCAGTTCCGCGACAAGTTCAAGACGAAGTACGGCTCGAAGGCGCCCTAGAAACGCGCGAGCCGTTCTGCGGATTTCGCGAAACCGTTCGCTACCCCATGCGTGACCCGTCGCCGAGCCACGGGACGGGGGACGTTCGAGCCCATGTGCCTTCCCCCCAGACTCAACGGAGGATCGTATGGATGAGCTCACTGCCGCACAACGAACGCAGGAAATCGCCGCCCGTATCATCGCGCCGGCCGCCGCCAAGAACGATCGCGAGGCCTCGTTCCCCCGCGAGGCCATCCGCGAGCTCGGAAAGGCTGGCCTCCTGGGGCTGACCGTCGCCCGCGAGCATGGCGGGGCAGGCCTCGGTCCGCGCGCCTTCGCCAGCACGATGAGCACCATCGCCGAGGCCGACGGCTCGGTCGCAATGATCTACCTGATGCACGTCATGGGGACCGCGTGCATCGCGGCAGCGGCTCCGTCGGCGAGCCACGCGGCGACGTTGAAGCGCATCGCCGCCGGCGAGCACTTGACGACCCTTGCGTTCAGCGAGAAGGGATCGCGCAGCCACTTCTGGGCGCCGGTCTCGCGGGCGACCAAGCACGGCGCGCACGCCCACATCAACGCCTACAAGTCCTGGGTCACGAGCGCCGGAGAGGCCGACAGCTACGTCGTGTCGACGCTCGCGGCAGACGGCAAGTCGCCGACCGACAGCACCTTGTACCTGATCGATCCGAAGAGCTCTGGCGTGAAGACCGCCACGCCGTGGGATGGCCTTGGCCTCCGCGCGAACGCGTCGTCGCCCGTTGCCCTCGAGGGCGTCGAGGTGTCGGACGACAACCGGCTCACCGAGGATGGTCGCGGGGCCGGGCTTCTCGAAGTGGCCGACGGTGTCGTCGATGAAGGCCGAGAGCATGTCGGTCGTGCTCGACAGCGCGATCGAACGGACCTTCGTCGACGCGCTCGCGGCGATGAGCTGGGAGAATCCGAAGCACCGGCCGGTCCTCGAGGCGGAGGGGCTCCGCAAGTGGCTCGCCGCAGATACCTCGGGATACGATTCGCTCCGCGACGCGGCGCGAGCTCAAGGATTCTTCGGCACCACCAGGTAGCCCGCTCACGTAGCTTCGCTGACGGACCGCCCGGCGACCAGCACGCACCGCTTGCCCTCGCCATGCTTGCCCTCGCCTTCGCTCGCCCGATACGGCGCGGCGGATGGCGACATGCAGATCAAGCTCGACGTGCGCGCACCGCTCCCGGTCCTCTGGCTCATGCG
>JAYTBL010000451.1:0-10144 GCA_043736975.1 Polyangiaceae bacterium | reverse complement strand
TCGGGCACGCCGGGGTCGCGGATCACCGCGTCGGCGGTCAGCGTGCTGCGCCCCATCGGCAGGGTGAAGCGCGAGCACAGGTTCCCGAACAGGTCCTGGTAGACGGCCACCGGCACGGGCGCGCCGTCGGGGCCGAGCACGGTGAGGTGGTCCGAACCCTCCAGGTCGCCCTGCCGCTCGGGCCGCGCGCGGAGCATGGCCACGGTGTGCATCGGGGCGACGCAGTCGAAGGCCAGGTCGTAGCCGATGCGGATGCGCATGGGGGCTCCCATCGCGGCGGTGGCGCCGCGCCATGAGGCGAGCAATTCCCCTGCCGGCCTCCGGTTCCGCTCAAGGCTGCGCCCGCGCGAGGGCGGGGGTCAAGGACGGCGCGCCGCCGTTTGCGCCCGCTCCCCCCCGCCGCTAAGCCCCGCGCGCCCTCCGCCCGAATGAACCCGCCGAGACCGCCCGCCCGTGACCAGCCCCCTACCCGAGCCCGCGATGGCTCCCGAGCCCGCGATCACGCCCGAGCTGGTGGCCGCGCACGGCCTCAAGCCGGAGGAGTGGGCGCGCTTCCGCGCCCTGGTCGGGCGCGAGCCCTCCTTCACCGAGCTCGGCATCGTCTCGGCGATGTGGAACGAGCACTGCTCCTACAAGTCGAGCAAGGTCCACCTGCGGACGCTCCCCACCACCGGCCCGCGCGTGGTCCACGGCCCCGGCGAGAACGCCGGCGTCGTCGACATCGGCGAGGGGCTGGTGGCCGTGTTCAAGATGGAGAGCCACAACCACCCCTCCTTCATCGAGCCGCACCAGGGCGCCGCCACCGGCGTCGGCGGCATCCTGCGCGACGTGTTCACCATGGGCGCGCGCCCCATCGCCGGGCTCAACTCGCTGCGCTTCGGTCGCCCCGATCATCCGCGCACGCCCGAGCTCCTGCGCGGCGTGGTGGCCGGGATCGGCGGCTACGGAAACTCGATCGGCGTGCCCACGGTGGGCGGCGAGGTCCAGTTCGACGCCGCGTACGACGGCAACATCCTCGTCAACGCATTCACCTGCGGCGTGGCCCGCACCGATCGCATCTTCTACGGACGCGCCGCCGGCATCGGCAACTCCATCCTCTACATCGGCGCCCGCACCGGTCGCGACGGCATCCACGGCGCGACCATGGCCTCCGACGAGTTCGGCAGCGCCACCGAGGGCACCGGCGAGCTCGCCACCGCGAGCAGCATCAAGAAGGGCATCCGCTCCACGATGCAGGTGGGCGATCCCTTCATGGGCAAGCTGATCCTCGAGGCGTGCCTCGAGCTCATGTCCACCGATCTGCTCGAGGGCATCCAGGACATGGGCGCGGCGGGCCTCACCTCGTCGAGCGTGGAGATGGCGGGGCGGGCCGAGAACGGCATCGAGATCGATCTCGACGCCGTGCCGCGGCGCGCGAAGAAGATGACGCCCTACGAGATCCTCCTCAGCGAGTCGCAGGAGCGCATGCTCCTGGTCGCGAAGAAGGGCCGCGAGAACGAGGTCCTCGAGGTCTGCAAGAAGTGGGATCTCGACGCCGCCATCATCGGTCGCGTCACCGACACGAAGCGCTGGGTGGTCACCGCCACGCCCGGCTACGACCCGCTCGACGGCGCGCCGCCCCGCGGCGAGAAGGTGATCGCCGCGGACATCCCGGTCGGCGTCCTCACCGATGACGCGCCGCTCTACGATCGCCCCCGCCGGCGCGCCGCCGCGCGCCCCGACGTCGCGGTGCCCGAGTCGGGCGATCCCGGGGGCGACCTCCGCGCGCTGCTCGCGTCACCGAACATCGGCTCGCGCGCGTGGATCTGGCGTCAATACGACCACATCGTGCGCGGCGGCACCGTGGTGCGACCCGGCTCCGATGCCGGCGTGGTGCGCGTGCCCTGCGATCGCGACGGCACCGTGATCATGAAGCACCTCGCGTTCGCCGTGGACTGCAACGGGCGCTTCGTCGAGCTCTCCGCCGAGGAGGGCGCCAAGATGGCGGTCGCCGAGGTATGCCGCAACATCGTGTGCAGCGGAGCCGAGCCCATCGGCCTCACCGACTGCCTCAACTTCGCGAGCCCCGAGGATCCGGAGACGATGGACGTCTTCGCGCGCGCCATCGACGGGCTCGCCGAGGCCTGCAACGCGCTCGAGGTCCCGATCGTCAGCGGGAACGTGAGCCTCTACAACGAGACCACCGACGCCACCGGGCGTCATCCCATCCTCCCTACGCCCGGCATCGCCGCGGTGGGGCTGGTCGCGGACGAGCGTGACATCCTCGCGTCGGCGTTCGTCCGTGAAGGCGACGTCGTCCTCCTGCTCGGCGAGGACGCCGGCGAGGCGTCGGGCCTCGGCGGCAGCGAGTACCAGTCGTTCAAGGTCGGCAAGCTCGGCGGGCCGGCGCCGAGGATCGATCTCGCGACCGAGAAGAGGCTGCAGCGGCTGGTCCTCGAGCTCGCGCGCGCGCACGTCCTCTCGAGCGCGCACGACGTGGCCGACGGCGGGCTCGCGGTCACGCTCGCCGAGTGTTGCACGACCGCGACCAACGGTCCGCTGGTCGGCGCGCACGTCACGCTCCCGAGCGCCTCCGGATCGACGCCCATCGCACGCACGCTGTTCGGCGAGGCGCCGAGCCGTGTGGTGGTGTCGATGAAGAAGGAGCACGCCGAGGGCGTCATCGAGCGCGCGCGGGCCGCCGGCGTGGCGGCCCGCCAGCTCGGTCACACCACCGAAACCGGCGCTGAGGCGACCCTCCGGATCGCGATTGTTTCGGGACCACGTCTGGATTTTCGCGTCGCCGATCTACGCGCAGCCCGGGAATCGTGCCTCGAGAGCATCGTGGGCGCGAGGTAGGATACGGACCGATAGCGCGCGGCCGCGAGGCGACGGTGCGCCTTTCCGCGGCAACGTCGCGAGCCGTGGTAGGTTTAGGGTCGGTCTTCGCGATGGCCAAGTTCCAGTCGCCGCTGCTCGGCTACAACAACAACGTCCGGCACAAGAACCGGGTGTTCCACATCCAGACGGAAGACTCGGGCGTCAACCACCCGCATATCATCACGCACCTGTTCATGGATGGCGGTCGCATCCTGAAGAGCGTGAAGAAGTCGTATGCCGAGCACGTCGGCGCGGAGGGGATGCAAGAGATCGTTCGCGTTCTGATGAAGGAGCAGCACAAGGCGATCTTCATCGCCTTGCGTGACGGCCAGTTCGACACGCTCGTCGACGGCGGCAAGTCGGGCTCGGTGAGGCCGCCCGCGGCGCCCGTGGTCGTCGCGCCGCCGCCTGCGCCCGCCTCGAGCCCCGAGCCCGTCGCCGTTCCCGAGCCGCCGGCCGCCTCGCCTTCCGCCGTCGCGGCGACCGCGCCGGTAGCCGAGGAGGCTGCGGCCATCTCCGATGGCCCGGCCACCGACCCCGAGCCGGTCGTCCTCCCCCTGCCCTCGTTCGAGTCGCCGCCGGTCACGGTGCAGGATGCACGGCGCCCGGTGACGATGCCTCCGCCGTCGGCGGCGTACAACAGGATCGACGACGTACCGATGACCACGCGCCAAGCGCCCGAGGTCGTGCTCGCGGCCGCCGCCGCAGCGAACAGGTCGGCCCTCATGCTCGACTTCGACGCGCTCGAGCAGGCCGCGCAGGAGGCCGGCACCTCGCCTTCGCTGTTCCACGCCAACGCTCTGCCGCCGCCCCCGAAGAACCTCTTCGCGAAGGAGCCTGGCACGGGCGGCGCGTACCGCGCGGTCGAGGACGTCGCGGCGACCCGCGGCGATCCGCGCGAGGAGCCCGAGAGCTCGGGCCCCGTGAGCAAGCCGCTGCCGCGCACCGGCAGCGCGCGCATTCCTGGCGCTCGGCCTCCCGCCGAGGCGCGCTACGCGCCCGCGCGACCGGCCGCGATCTTCGGCAGCACGCAGCGTCCGCCGCCCGCGTCGCTCTTCAGCGACGAGCTCGTGAGCGACAAGTCGCTCGACGAGGTGATCCTCAGCTACCTCGCCGAGGATCTCGAGCCGCCGCGACGCAAGTAGCGCGCGCAACCCGCTCGCGCGCGCGCGGATGACGGCTCAGAACGAGCCGGCGAGGGCGGTGTGCATCGAGAGCTCGACCTTGCGGCCGGAGAGCGCATCGCGATCGCTGAACTCCCAGAGCTCGGTGGAGAATTTGATGCGCAGGCCGCGCTCGATGGCGTAGGCAGTGCCGAGCGTGTAACGGAAGACGGAGCTGCGCCGGTTCAGCTCGCTGTCTGCCGCGACGTTGCCGACCCGATAGAGCCCATCGACCCGGCCCACGAGGTCGAGCTCGGGGGTCAGCGACTGCTCGACCTCGAAGTATGCGCCGTGCTTCATCGAGAAGCTCCCGCGCTCGTCAGCGACCACGTACTTGAAGACGCTGCGATCCTGCGTGGAAAATTCGGTTCGCCGACCGAGGTACTCGGCGCGGATGCTCGTCTTGTCGAGCCGTAGCGTCGCGTCGGCCCCCACGATCAGGTACGACTGGTCGTTGTCGGGATCGTACGTGCCGTACATCCCGCTCGCGCCGAGCGTGAGGTCGCTCGCGTTCCCCAGCTTGAACGTGAGCGCAGCGCGACCGCCGAACGTGGGGCGCGCGTTGTTGTCGGTGTAGTACGCCGCCGGCGTGCGCGAGAGCTTGAAGTCGATGTCGAGGGGCCGCGTGTCGGCCTTGAAGCCCGTGACCGCGTACGCCGCGTAGTCGATCTGCACCGACGAGCCGAGCCACTTCGCGCCGTTCATCTCGATGCCGTTGTCGGGGAACGGGCTGGGGAGCACGCCTTGGTTCCACTGGCGCATGCGCAGCATCCGGCCCATGTCGTAGGGCAGCGGCTTGTCGCTGGTGCGATGATTCGCCGGATCGTGGCGCAGGTTGAACGCACCGAAGCTGGGGCTGAAGCGGCCGACGCGGAAGTTCAGCTCGTCGGCGACGCGCACGTCGAAGTACATCATGTCCGCTTCGAAGCCGTGGCAGCCGTAGCAGACCTTCATGTTCGCGGAGACGTGCTCGGAGAAGTCGACCGCGAGCTTGCCCGCGAACTCCATGGTGAAGCCGTCGAAGGTGTTCGGCGCGGCCTTCGCCTGGCGCGCGGTGGGCACGAAGTGGTAGTCCAGCTGCGCCGAGCCCGCGAAGTTGCGCTCGATGGCGGAGGCGGGGCTCACCATCGCGAGGAGCGCCGCGAGCACGGCAACGAGCGCGACGACGGCGTGGAGATGCCTTTTCACGGTGCACCTCCGTCGGCCGGCGCGGGCGCGGGCGCCGGCGCGGGCGGCGAGCCCCCGCGCTTCTCCTGCTCGATGCGGCGCAGATCGGCCGCGTAGTAGCGGAGGAACTTGAGGATGTGATCCTGATCCTCGAGCGAGATGCCGCTCGAGGGCTGACGGCGCATCCGGTTGACGTAGTTCACCCAGTGCTCGTCTTCGGTGATGTTCGCGTTGAGCGGTCGCGCGAGCGTGTGACACTTGGAGCAGCGGCGCGCGAAGATCGCGTAGTCGCCGCGCACCTCCTCGGGCATCTTGCTCGCGTCCAGGCTCTCCTTGCGCCAGCAGCCTGCGCTCGCCAGAGCGAAGAACGCGAGCACGCCCAGCAACCCGACGACCCGCAGGGTCCGCGCGCCGATCATTCCGTGTCGTCTCCCTGGGCGCCCTCGGCGATCCAGTCCATGAAGAGCTGGATCTGCTGCGGGCTCAGGTACGGGCCCCCCTTCGGCATGCGCGCGCCCTCCCCGAACGTGCCGCGGATCTTCTGCACGAGCGCCGACTGGCAGGGACGGCCCTTCACGATGATGGTGTCGCGCGTGCGGTTGCCGCCGAGGCGCAGCCAGCGGAGCGTCGTGAGGTCCAGGTTGGTCTGGTCGAAGCCTGCGCGTGTTCCGCTGTTCGGGAAGTGGCAGTTGGCGCAGGGCTTGTGCCCGGGCACCAGGCCGTTGACGAGCGGGCGGAGATCCCTGGCGAAGCTCACCGTGGTGTTGGGATCGGAGTCGGCATCGACGCACGCGCTCAGCCGCTCACCGGTCTCGGGCTCGAAGCTCGCACACGCGGGCGCGAAGACGACCGCGAAGACGATCGCGAAGACGATCGCGGAGACACCCGCGAGGCTCGGCCTTCCCACGGGGCTGATGCTACACAAGCCCATCGAGGGTCGGTCAACGAAGATTCACTCGCAGAGGACGGTGATCGGCACGCTGAAGATGGGCTCGCCAGTGACGTCGCCGCCGCGAAAATTCACCGAGACCGTGGGCTGGGTGCTCGCCGCGATGCACGACGCGAGGGGCGGCGGACACGCCGGGCAGCTGGCGCCCCTGAACGAGCGGCTGTCGTTGAACGTCATGTGAACGACGGCGCTGATCGGGCCGCCGGGCCGCTCCTTCAACGCGCGCTGTGCGCACGAGGTCCACGCGGCGGCGGTGCCGTTCATGGTGAGGTCGCGCGGGCTCGCGCCGGCGTTCGTCCTCACCCCGCCCGTCGAGGCGCGGCAGCTCTGCGGGTTGAACGCGGGTGCCGGAGGAGGCGTGGGGTCCGGCGCCGCGGGTGTGACGGCGGGCGGGGCGACCGCCGGCGGATCGGGCTCGATGGCGACCTTCGCCGGGGAGGTCGCGCTGGCGGTACCCCGAACCGACGGCACCGGAGGCGCGCGCTTCGGGCCCTTCGATTCGTTCGGCGCGGGCTCGCCGGTCGGCACCGCGCTCGTCTTCACGGGCGTGACCGATCCCGAGGGCGTCGGGCTCGTCGGCACGGCGTGCGTGCCGCTCGGCTCGACCTTGGCGCGATCATCGGAGCGGGTCTTCTCGAGCAAGCGCGGCGCGGCCACCGCCACCGCAGCGACGAAGCCCACGAGCGCGACGATCGCGACCACCACGCCTACGCGGGACCGCGTGGGCGCGGGCGGCGCCGCGACGGTGCCGAGCGGCGTGAGGTGGCTCGCGGCCATGCCGCCAGCCACGGTGGGCGCGCTCTCCACGGCGGCGACCTCGCTCTGCGCGGGCGCGGGCGCGGGACCGGAGCCGCCGCGCGTGATCACGATGGGGACGGTTGCGGCGAGGGGCAGCGAGCCCGAGGGCGCGACGAGCGCGGCGGCGGTGGTGGCCGCGGGATCGCTCGCGGGCAGCGGCCGGCCGTCGAGCGCCTCGCGGATCGCGGTGCGCATCGCGCGTGCGGTCTGGAAGCGGTCGTTGCGATCCTTCGCCAAGGCGCGCATCGCGACGGCCTCGAGGCCCTTGTGCACGCCGGGGTAGTGTGTGGCCGGCGGCTCCGGCGCCTCGGTGATGTGCTTGAGGACGACGGCGAGCGCGGTGTCGCCGATGAAGGGCGTCCGCCCCGTCAGCAGCTGGTAGAGGATGATGCCCATCGCGTAGATGTCGGAGCGCGCGTCGAGCTTCTCCCCCCTCGCCTGCTCCGGCGACATGTACTCGGGCGTGCCGACGACCAACCCCTGGGTGGTGAGCTTGTGGCCCGGCTTGCCGGTGTTAGTGCTCTCCTCGTCGGCCTCGGTGATCTTCGCGATGCCGAAGTCGCAGACCTTCACCAGGTAGGCGTCCTTCTCCTCGTCGTTCTTGGCGCGGAGGATCATCAGGTTCTCGGGCTTGAGGTCCCGGTGGATGACGCCCATCTCGTGCGCGACGGCGATGGCCGCGAGCGCCTGCATGAGGATGTCCGCGAGGTCGGCATTGGAGATCGGCCAGTCATCGTGGATGACGCGATAGAGATCGCGCCCCTCCACGTACTCCATGGCGATGTAGAGGAGGCCGTCCGGCTCCTCGCCGAAGTCGATGACGCGAATCGAGTTCGGATGGTCGAGCCGGCTCGCGGCCTTCGCCTCGCGATGGAAGCGGCCCACGAAGCTCGGGTCGACCGCGATGGCGCGGTGCATGACCTTCACCGCGACGTTCTTCTCGAGCGAGGACTGGCGCGCCTTGTAGACGGCTCCCATCGCGCCGCCGCCCAGAAACTTCTCGATCTTGTACTTGCCTCCGACGAGGCGGCCGATGAGCGCGGGATCGCCGCGGCTCGCTTCGTCGTCGCTGGTCGCCCCCTGCGTCATCGTCCGGGAGTGTAACGCGCCTCCTCGAAGATCGCTCGTTCAGCCTCGGTGGGCATGGAAACGGCATCCGCGATGGCGCGCGGGTCGTCGTTCGCGAGGATGCGCTCGCGCGCCTCGGCCGACCCCGCGAGGAGATCGAACGCCGGGATGGTGTCGACGAACTCGTAGCGCTCGGTGCGAAAACGGAAATCGCTCGGGCTGGCGTGGTGCGCGAGCGCGACCAGCGCGACGTAGGTGGCGACGGGGCGGAAGGTGCGCGGATCGGTGACGTGGATCTGCACGCCGCCGCAGCTCTGCTTCGCGTGCTTGTGGAAGGTGGGCTCGAAGCCGAGCGGCCGCGCGAGGAAGCCGGGCAGGCCGGTGGCGGCGAGGCCACGCGCGAGCGCCTGACCGTCGACCCACGGCGCGCCGGTGATCTCGAAGGGGCGCGTGGTGCCTCGTCCGTCGGAGAGATTGGTGCCCTCGAGGAGGCAGCCGCCGGGATAGACGAGCGCCGTCGCGTAGGTGGGCATGTTGGGCGACGGCATGACGAGATCGCGGTCCCATGCGGAGGCATGCGCCTCGCGCTCGAGCCCCGCGACGCCGAGCACCTCGACGAGCTCGGCGTAGCCCTCCTTCTTCGCGCGCCAGGCGACGATCTCGCCCAGGGTGAGGCCGTGGCGAATCGCAACGTGCTCGAGGCCCACGAACGAGAGGAAGCCGTCCTTCTGGAGCTTGCCCTCGATCGTCGTGCCGCCGAGCGGGTTGGGGCGATCGAGGACCAGCACGCGCACGCCGGCGTCGCGGCAGGCGCGGGCCACGAGCACCCCCGTCCACACGAACGTGTAGTAGCGAGCGCCGACGTCCTGGAGATCGATGACGAGCGTGTCGAGCCCCGCGAGGTCGGCGGGCCTCGGAGAGAGGTCCGAGAAGTCCTCCCCGTACAGGCTCACCACGCGCGTGCCGCGCGGGCCGGCGGTGGCGTCACCGACGCCGATCATGTCCTGCGCGTGCCCGGCCCACCCGTGCTCGGGCCCGAACATCACCTCGGGGACGATCCCGAGCTCCGCGAGGAGATCGACGATGTGGACGAGGCCGCGCGAGACCGACGCGGGGTGCGCGAGCAGCCCCACGCGGGAGCCCTTCAGGCGTTGGAGGAGCGCGGGACTTTCGGCGAGGCGATCGAGACCGGTCTGCACGAGGCGGAGCCTACTACCGGAGCCGCGCCGTTCGAGCGCCAAGCGCGTGGCGAAGCGTCAGGGCGGTGACGCCTCGTGGCTAGCGGCGAGGCGGAGCAGCTCCTCCTTCAGCTGCGCGCTGGTGAACGGCTTCTGCAGGACGCGGAGCGTCGGCATCTCGGCGGGCGCGCCGGCGTAGCCGCTCACGAAGAGCGCCTTCACGTCGGGCCGGATGGCCTGCATCCGCTGCAGCGCCTCGGGACCTTTGAGCTTCGGCATGAGGACGTCCAGCACGACGATGTCGTAGGCGTGAGGCTCCTTCTCGAACGCCTGCAGGGCCTCCTCCCCGTCCCCGGCGCCCACCACCTGGTACCCGAGCCCACGCAGCATGCGCTCGGTGATCTTGCGGACCACCGGCTCGTCGTCGGCGACGAGCACGCGCTCGACGCTGACCGGCGCCCCCGGCACCGGCACGGCCACGGCCACGGCCGTGGAGTGCGGCAGGTAGACGGCGATGGTCGTCCCCTTGCCCGGCGCCGATTCTGCACGGAGGAACCCTTCATGACGCTCCACCACGCCGTGCACGACGGCCAGGCCGAGGCCCGTGCCCTCGGCCTTGGTGGTGAAGAAAGGCTCGAAGACGCGGGCGAGCGTGGCGTCATCCATGCCGTGGCCGTCGTCGTGCACCTCGAGGAGGACGTAGCTGCCCGGGTGGGCGCGAGGGAAGCGCGCGGCGTAGGTCGCGTCGACCTGGACCACCGACGTGTGGATGGTGATGTGACCTTTCCCGGCGGTGGCGTGGCCGGCATTGATGACGAGGTTGGAGACGAGCTGCTCCAGCTCGGTGCGGTCGCCGAGGATCAGCGCGCTCGCGGCGTCGTGGCGGACGGTGAGGGCGACGCCGTCCCCGAGCAGCCGGGGGAGGATGCCGCCCAGGTCGCCGATCACGCGGACGAGGTCGA
>JAYTBL010000450.1:0-4259 GCA_043736975.1 Polyangiaceae bacterium | reverse complement strand
ATCGACTGCGTGTAAGCTGCAACTTCGTCGGAGGCGATGAAGAGACCGCGCCGCATCAGCAGCGACTGGAGCGCGCGTGAGAGCTCGCGCGCCGTGCGGAAGCGCTCGCCGCGGTTCTTCGAGAGCGCCTTCATCACGATCTTCTCGAGGTCCACGGGGTAGCCGCGGATGAGCGTGGAAGGACGCGGGACGTTGCACTCCTGCACCTTGGCGAGCGTGTCGAGATCGCTCTCCATGCGGAAGAGGCGCTGGCCGGTGGTGAGCTCCCAGAGCACGACGCCGAGCGCGAAGATGTCGGTGCGGCGGTCGATGCCCTCGCCGTGCACCTGCTCTGGGCTCATGTACGCGAGCTTGCCCTTCAGCGTGCCGGCGCGGGTGTGGCTCATCCGCGAGCTGAACTTGGCGATGCCGAAGTCGACGACCTTCGTGACGCCGTCGTAGGTGACGAACAGGTTGTGCGGGGTGACGTCCCGGTGGACGAGCCCGAGCTTCTCGCCGGCCTTGCCGAGGAGCTCGTGCGCCGCGTGCAGGCCCTCCGCGGCGTCGGCGATCACGCGGCACGCGATCTCCGGCGGCATCGCGGTGCCCAGCTCCTCGGTGCGCCGCATGACCTCGCGCAGCGGCTCGCCGTGGAGGTACTCCATTGCGATCCAGTAGGTGTCGTCGTGCTTGCCGAGGTCGAACACGGTGGCGACGTTCGGGTGCGAGATGCGCGCGGCGACGCGCGCCTCGTCGAGGAACATCTGCACGAAGGACTCGTCCTCCACGAGGTGTGGATGGATCTTCTTGATCGCGACCCACTTCTGGAATCCGCCGGGCCCGTCCATGCGCGCGAGGTGAACGGAGGCCATGCCGCCGATGCCGATCTCGTCGACGATGCGGTAACGACCGAGGAAGTACGTCCCGCCGCTCTGCTGCGCGCGGATGTCGGGGAGCGAGCCGCCCATCTGCTGATGGTTGCCGTGTCCGCGATCGCTCGGATCGCTGCCCTGGTCGGGGCGCTGGGCGCGGTCGTGGGGCAAGCGGGCTCCTCGTCCTTCCTACTTGGCCTTCACTCCGACCTGGCCGACCGAGACCTGATCCGAGGGACGGGTTCCGAAATACACGGCGGTGCCGGCGCCCGCGAGCGCGAGGCCACCCACGACGTACGGCCAGGGCGACGACCAGAAGCCTCCGCCCTTGCGCGAGCCGGCGTCAGCGCCCAGGGAAGACGAGGACGAGGACGACGAGCTGGACGACGCCGAGGACGACGCGGTCGCGCCCCCGCCGCCGCCGTCGCCGACACGCACGCGCTCCTCGGCGCTCGCGAGCCGGTTGCCTTGCTTGTCGAGCGCATCGACGCGCACCAGGATGCTCGCGTTCGGCATCGTCACCTCGGAGGCGACGTCGAGCTCGACGTTCTCTCCGGGCTTCGCCTCGGCGACCACTTCCTTGCCGCTCGTTCCGTCACGCGCGACGAGGCCGATCCTGGCGACGATCGCGACGTGGGCCGCATCGAGATCGGCGGTCACCCGGAAGGACCTTCCCGACGGCACCTCCTTCGGCGCCTTCACCGTGAGCTGGATCGTGCCGATCTTCGCGGTGTCCTTCTTCGCCTGCGCGGCGAGGGACGGGCCCTTGGGGCCGGCCTCGGTCGGCACCGCGAACGTCGCATCGAGGATGCTCGCGGCGCGGAAGGCAGCGATCGCCTGATCCTTCTTGCCGAGCGATGCGCGGATCGACCCGAGCCTCACGTAGCCCTCGAGCACGTCGGCGGGCGCGAGGCCGCCCTTCTCCAAGGCCTCACGATAGAGAGGCTCGGCGGTCTCGATGGCGCCCCTGTCCCACGCGGCGCGCGCTTGCCTGAGCGCGGGGCCGCCCGGCGGCGACTCGGTCGCGAACGCAGGCCAGGCCGGGGAGGCCGTCGCGACGAGCACGAGGCATCCGAGCATCCATCCGCGGCCGCGCCCCTGGCGCGTCGTCCGCATCACCCGGGAACTTTCCACCGTTACAAAAACGTATCGGGCGCCTTGCATGGATGCAAGGAGGCGTGTTCCGTCCTCCATGTACGTCCAGCAGCTACAGGCCGCCAGCGTCCTCGCTCGGGATCGCTCAGGGGAACGGCTGGCTCGGGCGTCCGCGCTCGAAGTAGAAGCTGAACGACCCGCGGATGTGCCCTCGGCAGCGGGGCGGGGGACCGAAACCACCTGGGGCGACGTCACGCGGATCGGCGAGGTAGACGTCGAAGCAGCCGGCGGTGAGGCGCTCCCCGGCCTGCGGTTCGTCGAGCTTGCCGCCGAAGACGTAGTTGAACGAGATCAAGCTCTTGCCGCTGCCCACGCCGTCGGGGCTGGCCTTGTTGGGATCGCAGCCCGCCGTCGGATCTGCGCCCATCAGCGGGGCCGCGGTGCAGGTGCCGTCGGTCGGGATCGAGACTTCCTCGACCGCGTAGACGGTGACGTTCTGCGTCCGGCAGCTCTTCTGGAGATAGAGCGCGAAGCTCACGAACGCGGGGTCGGCCTTGGCCTTCACCGGGACGCCCGGCGGCGTGACTTCGGGCGAAAGATCGACGATGAGCGGCTGCCCGTAGCGACCGGCAAAGCCGTTCGCGAGATCCGGCCTGACCTTGGTGATGTCCGCGAGCAGGATGGACATGCCGTCGCTGAAGCTCTGGAAGTCGGAGCCGCTCTGGATGCGGAGCTGGAGCGTCTCGCGGAAGGGAACGCCCGCGAGGAAATCTGCGGAGAGCTCGAAGGGACCGGTCCAGCAGTTCGGCAGGTTCAACGTGCCGGTCACCTTGCCTGCGCCTTCGCCCTGCGAGCACGCCGGCGTCAGCACCGCCCCGCTGGCGAGCGCGAGCGCGCAGCCCGCGAAGGCAAGCAGCGAGAAGCGACGGTTCATAAGGCGAGCTTAGGCTCCGCGGCGAGGATGCGTCCACCTCCGAGCACGCGCTCGCCATCGTAGAAGACCGCCACCTGACCACGGCTCACCGCGCGCACCGGCGCCGTGAAGCGAACGATCGCAGTGCCGGCCCCGCTCCCCTCGATGCGCGCTGCCGCGCCCTCGTGGCGGTAGCGGACGCGCACGCGTGCATCGAGCGGGAGCGTGACCCCTGGCGCGAGCACGACGTCGTCGAGCTCGGCGGCATGCGCCTCCAGGCGGGCGCCGTCGCCGAGGTGCACGGTGCCCGTCGCGGCGTCGATCGCGGTGACGAACGTCCGCTGCGCGGCGGCGATGCCGAGGCCCTTGCGCTGGCCGATGGTGAAGCGATGGATGCCCTCGTGCGCGCCGACCACGCGCCCCTCGGCATCGACCACCGGACCGGGGCGAACGCGACCGGGCGCGCGCTCCTCGACGAACGAGGCATACGCGCCGGCGCCCGCGCCGACGAAGCACAGCTCCTGGCTCTCGCCCTTCGTTGCGCCGGGGAGGTTGCGCGTCACGGCCTCGGCGCGCACCTGCGGTTTGAGGCTGTCGCCGAGCGGAAAGACGAGCCGCTCGATCAGCTCGCGCCGCGTCGCATAGAGGAAGTAGCTCTGGTCCTTCGACGGGTCCGCGCCTTCGCGGAGGAACGGCAGACCGTCGCTGGTGCGGCCGAGCCGTGCGTAGTGACCCGTCGCCACGCGCGCCGCGCCGAGGCGATCGGCGAGCGCTACCAGCTCCGCGATCTTCACGCCGCGGTTGCACGCCGTGCACGGGCTCGGCGTCTCGCCCGCCAGGTAGGCCTCGACGAACGGCTCCACCACGGTCTTCGCGAAGAGCTCTCGGCGATCGAACGTGAAGTGCGGGATGCCGAGCAGGTCGGCGGTGCGCCGCGCGTCGTACTGATCCTCGGGCGCGCAGCAGCGGCCGTGCGAGCGCGCGTCTCCCTCCTCCGGGTAGTCCCAGAGATGAAGCGTGACGCCCACGACGTCGTGCCCCTGGTCGACGAGCCGCGCCGCGGCCACGGCGGAGTCGACGCCGCCGGACATGGCGATGAGGATGCGCTCGCCGGCCATGGCCACCGTCTAGCGCATCACTGTCCCTGGAGCACCGTCTTGATCCCGCTCGTGGCGCGATCGATCAGCTTGGCCGACAGATCGACGGCCTCGCTGTAGCGGTAGACGCCCGCCTGGAGCGCGAGGAGCTCGCCCGAGCTCAGATCCTTGCCGCCGCCGTCGATGGCGCGCCGCACGACCTTCTCCCCGTGGTCGACCTCGCGCCCGAGGCCCCGGAGCACGCGGGCGAACGGGCTGGGGCCCTCCTCGGCTACCGCGCCTGCCCGAGGGGTGACCTCGCCC
>JAYTBL010000449.1:0-1569 GCA_043736975.1 Polyangiaceae bacterium | reverse complement strand
CCCTTGACGCAAGGCAGTCCGCGAAACCACAAAAACAAGGCTGTCGGACAACGGACATCGTCGGAAAATGGCGACGCGGCCCGAGCCGATCGATCGCTAGAGCTGCGTATCCACGCGACCCGCCGACGCCCCTTCGCCGCCGTGGCCGGGGCGGTCGTCGGCGCGCTCGGTGACCGCGAGGCGCGCGCCGACCGCGAGTGAGGTCAGCTCCACCGGCACGGTCAGCTCGAGGCGGCGGCCGGGCAGGCCGCTCTCCGGTCCGCGCATCTGGAGGTCGATGGTCGGGGCGTCTCCGTGCGCGCGCACCACGTGGATCGTGGCGAGGCCGTCGGCCTCGACCAGCTCCTCGTGCCGCAGGACCTCGCGCGAGACGAGCTCGAGCGAGCCCGTCTCGATCTCGCGGAAGCGCAGCTCCTCGAGCTCCCCCTCGATGGCCTTGCCAAGCATGCGGTGGGGGTGGGCGTGGATCGGGGTCATCGAGCCTGGCTCGCGCACGATGGCGACCAGCGCCCAGCCCGACTTCCCTTCCCAGTACGTGACCCAGCGGCAGCCCTCACCGTGCGGCAAGGGGCTGGTGCGCGCCGGGATCAGCTCGCCGATCGAGGGGCTGAGCTGATCGAGCAGACGGCGCAGGAAGGCGTCGGAGAACGGGCCCTCGCCCTCGATCACGTCGAGCAGCGACGTCGCCTCGCCGAGCGTCACCAGCTCGCCGGTGTCGAAGCGGCGGCGCAGGAGGCGCGCGCTCACCGCATCGCGGGTGGCAGCGCGGTACGCCACGTACGTGAGCGCGAGCCCGACCAGCCCGATGGCAACGGCGATGCTCACTGCGCCATGCGCGGCCGCGGCGATGATGGCGAGCGTGAAGCCAGCGGTCCACAGCGACGTCCCGCCGCCGACCAGCACGGCGCGCGCGCTCGAGCCGATCACGGTGCGAAGCGAGAGGTGGAGGCCGATGCCCGCCGAGACCATGGCCATGAGGACGTCGACCGCGAGCTTGTCGACGTAGAGCGCGCCTTGCCACGCGGCGTTCCCGCCCAGCAGCCGATCGCCGAGCGCCCGCAGCAGCGCGAGGCCGACGTACCCGAGCAGGAAGCCGGGCAGCGCCTCGACGATCTTCGCGCCCAGGCCCTCCTTGGTCGCGGCGCGATCCTTGGGCCCCTCGCGGCGCGCGAGCGCGAAGGCCACCAGCACCGGCGCCAGCAGGAGGATGCGCGCCGACTTCGCGGCAGCCGCCATCATCCCGCCAGCGCCGCCCTCGCCTCCCATCTGCATGCCGACGGCGATGGCGCTCGAGAGGTCGTTGACCGCGAGCCCGCTCCAGATCCCCGCGTGCGCGGGATCGACGCCCACCATCATCGCGGTGGCGCGGAAGGTGAACATCGCCACCACGCTGAAGAGGAACATCACCGCGATGGCGACGCCCTGCTCCTCACGGTGGGCGCGCACCACCGGCGCGATGGCGTTCACCGCGGACGCGCCGCAGATCATCGTCCCGCCCGCGAGGAGATCCACGAGCGGGCGCCGCAACCCGAGCAGGACGCCCAGCGCGTGCGCGACGAAGAACGCGCT
>JAYTBL010000448.1:0-10155 GCA_043736975.1 Polyangiaceae bacterium | reverse complement strand
GGCTTGCGGCGCGCGCGCACGCCCGGGATGAAACACTGCGGCAAACCGCCTACCCCCATGTAGGCGTACCTGTAGCGCGAGCAGGGTCCGTGATAGCGTCGCGGCCGATGAGCACGCTTCGCAAAGACATCCTCGCCAGCGCCGCCAACATCGCTCGCGGGCTCGCGATCGACGCCGTGCACGCGAGCCAGAGCGGGCACCTCGGCCTGCCGCTCGGGTGCGCCGAGATCGGCGCCGTCCTCTTCGGCAGCGCCCTCCGTTACTGCCCGACGCACCCCGGGTGGCTCGACCGCGATCGCTTCGTCCTCTCGGCCGGGCACGGCTCGATGTTCCTCTACGCGTGGCTGCATCTCGGCGGCTACTCCGAGATGACGCTCGACGAGGTGAAGCGCTTCCGCCAGCTCGGCTCGAAGACGCCGGGTCACCCGGAGCTGATGCACGCCCCCGACGGCGTCGAGACCACCACCGGTCCGCTCGGCCAAGGCATCGCGAACGCCGTGGGCATGGCCCTCTCGGCGAAGATGGCCGAGGCCCGCTTCAACACCAAGGAGCACGCGATCTTCGGGCACCACGTCGTCTGCCTCGCCGGCGACGGCTGCATGCAGGAAGGCGTCGCGATGGAGGCCGTCGAGTTCGCCGGGCACCAGAAGCTCGACAACCTGATCTTGATCTTCGACTCGAACGCGGTCACGCTCGACGCGCTGGCGAGCGCCTCGCAGAGCCTCGACGTCGCCAAGAAGTTCGAGGCGATCGGCTTCGACGTGGCGACCGTCGACGGCCACGAGATGGAGGCGTTCCTCGCCGCTTTCGATCGCGCGAAGGCGGCGGGCAGTGGCAAGCCGCAGCTCATCATCGCCAAGACGCTCATCGGCAAGGGCATCCCCGAGGTCGCGGGCACGCAGAAGGCCCACGGCGAGGGGGGCGCGAAGTTCGCCGACGCGGCGCGCAAGAACCTCGGTCTGCCCGAGGAACACTTCTTCGTCTCTCCCGAGGTGAAGGCGTACTTCAAGGAGCACGAGACGGAGCTCGACACGGCCTACGCGGCGTGGGGCAAGACCTTCGAGGCCTGGAAGAAGGCGAACCCGCAGCTCGCCGAGGAGCTCGCGGTCAGCCGCGCCTACTCCCACACCGTGGCGAAGGACTCGGCGGCGCGCACGCCCGACGTCGCCGCGCTCTTCGCCGCCGTCCCCGAGTTCGCGGCCGACTCGAAGATCGCGACGCGCAAGGCCGGGCAAGACGTGCTCCAGCCGCTCTCCAAGGCGGTCCCGCTGCTCATCGGCGGGAGCGCGGACCTCTACGGCTCGACGCTCAACTACATCGGCGATCTGAAGACCGGCGACGACGACTTCACGGCCGGCCACCGCACCGGCCGCAACATTCGCTTCGGCATCCGCGAGCACGGCATGTGCTCGATCATGAACGGCATCGCCGCCGACGGCATCTTCCGTCCGAGCGGCGCGACGTTCCTCGTCTTTGCCGACTACTGCCGGCCCGCGCTGCGCCTCGCCGCGCTGAGCCACCTCCCGGTGATCTACGTCTTCACGCACGACAGCGTGGCGGTCGGCGAGGACGGACCGACGCACGAGCCAGTCGAGACCATCCCCGGCTTGCGCGTCATCCCGAACTTCGACGTGATCCGCCCGGCTGATCCCGAGGAGACGACGGGCGCCTTCGTCGCCGCGCTCGATCGCACCGACGGCCCCACGCTCCTCGCGCTCACGCGTCAGGCCGTGCCGCTACTCGCGCAGATCCCGGTGAAGACCCGCCGTGAAGGGGTCCTCAAGGGCGCCTACATCGCGAAGAAGGAGACAGGCCCGCTCGATCTCATCCTGCTCTCGGCGGGCAGCGAGCTGCAGCACGCGCTGAAGGCGGCGGAGACGCTGGGCGCAGGCACGCGGGTCGTGAGCATGCCGTGCTTCTCGCGCTTCGACCGCCAGTCGGCGGAGTATCGCGAAGAGATCCTGCCGCGCGCGTGCCGCCGACGCGTGGCCATCGAGGCCACCGTCTCCTCGACTTGGGGCCGCTACGTCGGCCTCGACGGCATCGCGCTAGGCATCGACCGTTTCGGCATGTCGGCCCCGGGCGCGACGGTCATGAAGGAGCTCGGCATGACCGCCGAGCACGTTCTGGAAGCCGTGAAGCAGCTCGGCTAGCGCGCTAGCTCATGCCGCCCGCGGCGCGGTCGATGATCCAGCAGATCGAGCCGCGGAAGTTGCGGATCACGCGGCCCGGGACCTGCTCCACGTCGCCGTTCGTCGACCAGATCTTCTCCAGCGCCGGGTGCTTGCCCTTGCCGAGCACGATGAGCACGCTCGCGCGCGCGTTCTCCAGCATCGGCACCGTGAGCGTCAGACGTGCCTCGCGCGGCTCACCCGGAAGGCCCTTCGCTGGCACCGCTGCCACCAGGCGGTCGGTCACGTGCACCGTCGTGGCGCCAGGAAAGAGGGAGGCGGTATGCCCGTCGTCGCCGATGCCCATGATCAGCAGATCGAGGCTCGGAAGGCCGCCCAGCTTGCTCCTGACCGTGTCGCGGAGCTCGGCCTCGTAGTCCTGCGCCGCGATCGCGACGTCCGACGCCTCGCCGCGCATGCGATGAACGTTGGCCTCGGGCACGCCCGCGGGATCGAGGAACGCCCCCTTGGCGGCGCCGTAGTTGCTGCGCTCGTGCGTGGGCGGGACGGCGCGCTCGTCGACCCAGTAGACGTGCACCTTCTTCCAGTCGATCGTCTCCTTGGCGAGCAGCCGGTACGCATCGAGCGGGGAGCTCCCGCCCGAGAGGGCGATGGTCGCTGTGCTGCGATCTCGGATGGCGTCCTGGATCGTCTTGGTGATGCGGTTGCACGCCTCGCGCGCTGCCTGCGCAGCGTCCTGCGTCGCGATGAGGAGCCCGGGAACGACCTTGGTGACCAATGTGCCTCCTCGCAGAGCTGGGATCAGACGGTGAGTCCGTCTTCGACGATGTGCTCGGCGAAGGCGACGGACTCGTCGAACGTGGGGTCGCTCTTCGGACGATGGAGCGTCCGCTCGAGCCACTTCGCGGCCTTGTTCGCGCTGAGGCGAACGCGCTGCTCGAGCGGGGCGCCGCCCGCGGTGACGTGCCTCCAGAGCACGACGTCCGCGTCGGGCGTGGCGCCTTCGCTCCCGCTGCTGCTGCCGCTCGCGAGATCGCGCTCGATCGAGCCGGTCATCTTCGCGCCGTCGTGCTCGGCCTCGATGATCACGACCGCCAGCGAGTCGGGCGCGACCCCGGCGGGCTTGGGTACGGCGCCTAGCTCGATGATGACGGTCGCGCCATCGGGCCGCTTGAACCGCGTCTTGCCGCCGAGGCGCGTGGTCTTCCAGTCGAGGCGTGTCGCGAGCCAGCCCAGGAGGAGCGCGGGCTCGGAGCCGAGGCGGTCGCCCGGGTCGGCGGCCTGCTTGACGGTGATCTTCGTGATCTTCGAGGCGAGCGCGCGCGAGTCCGAGGGGTCGAAGAACCGCGCGATCATCTCCTGCCAGGGCGCGAGGCGCGTCCACGCCATGTCGGAGATCTGCGGCGGGGTGTGCTGCTTGCGCGCCCACCTCGCCACGTTGAGGAGCGACGCGAGCGACGTGTACATGCTGTCGAGGATGATGCGGTGCGCGTCGTTCGCGAGGTCCTCGAAGACGGGATCGTCGACGTGCACCCGCCCGAGCCACACCAGCGCCGTGGGGATCTCGGGCACGAGGAACGCCTCGATGGCGCTCGCGGATCTGGCCGCGGCATTGCCGGTCGCCCACAGCGTGATCCGCTCCGAGCAAATGTTCTTGCCGCCTTCGACGGAGCACACGGCGGTGGCTTCGCCGGTGATCTCGTCGCCCGGCGCATCGGGCTCGACCGACGCGAGGATCACGCGCGACGGGATGCTCGAGGTGACCTCGTCGACCACCGGCGTGTAGCGGTCGATCAGCTCGCGGGAGCTCGCCACCACCTCGAGGTTCATGGTGCACACTCGCGATTTGGGCGCGGCGCCGCCGTCGTCGGCCGAGGCCCAGAGATCGCGCAGCTCCTTCTCGAGCCGGGCGATCAGGGTGCCCGCGCCGCCGGCGCTCACGGCTTCCTCCAGCGCCGCCCGTCGCGGGCGAGGAGGTCGTCGGCCTGCTCCGGACCCCACGTGCCCGCGGGGTAGACGGGCGGAGGCGCGCTCGCCTCGGCGCGCCACGCGTCGAGGACGTGATCCATGTACGCCCACTGCTCCTCGACCTCGTCACGACGCGTGAAGAGCGTGGCCTCGCCGCGCATCGCGTCGAGAAGGAGCCGCTCGTAGGCCTCGGGCGTGTTCGATCCGAACGCCGAGCCGTACCGGAAGTCCATCGCAACGTCGCGCAGGATGGTCGCCTGGCCCGGCTCCTTGGTGGTGAAGCGGAGCGCGATGCCCTCGTCGGGCTGGATGCGCATCGTGAGGACGTTCGGTGAGATGCCCCCGTCCGGCGCGCGGAAGAGGCCGTGCGGCACCTTCTTGAACTGGATGGCGATCTCGGTGACGCGTCGCGGGAGCCGCTTGCCGGCGCGGACGTAGAACGGCACGCCGCCCCAGCGCCAGTTGTCGACGTGGACGCGCATCGCCACGAACGTCTCGACGCGCGAGTCCTTCGCGACGTCCAGCTCGTCTCGGTAGGCCGAAGCCTCTTCTCCCTTGACGTGTCCCTTCGAGTACTGACCGCGGACCACGTTGTCCTGCACCTGCGAGCGTTCCATGGCGCGCAGCGAGCGGAGGACCTTCACCTTCTCGTCGCGCACGGCGTCGGCGGCGAGCGAGATCGGCGGCTCCATCGCGGTGAGGCAGAGGAGCTGCATCAGGTGGTTCTCGACGATGTCGCGCGTCACACCGGTCTGCTCGAAGAACTTGCCGCGTCCCTCGACTCCGATCTCCTCCGCCACCGTGATCTGCACGTGATCGACGTGCTCGCGGTTCCACAGCGGCTCGAAGAGGCTGTTCGCGAACCGGAAGACCAAGAGGTTCTGGACGGTCTCCTTGCCGAGGTAGTGATCGATGCGGAAGACCTGCGACTCGTCGAAGGTCTGCGCGACAGTGTCGTTCAGCTCCTTCGCGCTTGCGAGGTCGTGCCCGAAGGGCTTCTCGATGATCACGCGCGACCACGCCGCGCCCGAGCCGTTCGCGCTGGGCGGCGCGACGAGGCCGGCCTCCTTGAGGTTCTTCATGATGACGCTGAAGTCGGCAGGCGGCACCGCCAGGTAAAAGAGGCGGTTGCCCGAGGTACCGCGCTCCTTGTCGAGCCCCTCGAGGTGCTCGCGAAGCTTGATGTACGTCGTCGGGTCCTCGAAGGTGCCGGCCACGTAGCTGAGCCCGCGCTCGAAGTCGGTCCAGAGCGTCGGGTCGATGGGCTTTCGGCGTGAGTGTTGCCCGACGCCCTCCTTCATCTCGGCGCGGAACTGGTCGTCGCTCTTCGCGCGGCGCGCCACGCCGACCACTGCGAAGCCGCTCGGAAGGGAGCGGCTCACCGCCAGGTTGTAGAGTGCAGGCATCAGCTTGCGTCGTGTGAGGTCGCCGGAGGCGCCGAAGATGACGACGGCGCAGGGCTCGCCGGTACGGTCCTCGACGAGGCCGCGGCGAAGGGGGTTCGATGCCTGCATCGTCCTCAGGCCTTCTTGACGGCGTGACCGCCGAACTCGTTGCGCAGCGCCGAGAGGACGCGCATCGCGAACGAGTTGTCCTGGCGCGACGTGAAGCGCGCGAACAGCGACGCGGCGATGGTGGGGACCGGGACCGCGTGCGCGATCGCCTCGTTGACGGTCCAGCGCCCTTCGCCCGAGTCGTCGACGTAAGCTTTCAGGTCCTTGAGCTCGGGGTCCTTGTTGAACGCGCGCTCCGCCAGCTCGAGGAGCCAGCTGCGGACGACCGAGCCGTGATTCCACACGCTCGTCACCTGCTTGAGGTCGTAACCGAACTCCGTCGCCTTCAGGAGCTCGAAGCCCTCGGCGTACGACTGCATCATTGCGTACTCGATGCCGTTGTGGACCATCTTGCAGAAGTGCCCGGCGCCTGCCTTGCCGAAGTAGCCGAGGCCGTCCTTCGGCGCGAGCGTGGTCAACGCCGGTAGGATCGTGTCGTAAGCGCTCTTGTCGCCGCCGACCATGAGGCAGTAGCCGACCTCGAGACCCCAGATACCGCCCGAGGTCCCGGCGTCGAGGAACCGGATCTGCTTGTCTGCGAGCTCCGCGGCGCGGCGGATGGAGTCGCGGAAGTTGGAGTTGCCGCCGTCGATGACGATGTCGTTCGGCGCGAGCGTCTTCGCGAGCTCGACGATCGTGTCCTCGGTCGGCTTGCCGGCGGGGACCATGACCCAGACCGCCTTGGGCCCGGTCAGCTTGGCGACCACATCCGCGAGCGACGAGGCGCCGGTCGCGCCCTCCTTCACGAGCTTCTCGACGGCTGCAGGGTCGCGGTCGAACGCGACGACTTGGTGGCCGCCGCCCAGCAAGCGCTTGACCATGTTGCCGCCCATTTTCCCCAAGCCAACGATCGCGATCTGCATGGTCTAGCTCCTTCTCTTTGCGCGCGAGAATACACGCTCGGGCTACGGCGAAACGGACGAAACCCGACGGGCATCCGCCACGCAGAGAGGCAGAGTGAACTGCCTGCCCCGCCAAAGGCGGAGCGCCGCCGTACTGCTGTGCTGTCGCGAAATCCATCGTTTCTCCTGCGGAATCGCAGCTTGCCATCGAGTGGATCGGTCTTAGGTTCAGCACATGCAAAACGGAGCCCAGAATCAACCCGACCACTCGGGCAAGCTGCTCGGTTTCGTCCGCGTGGTCGTTGGCGGTCAAGCCTTCGAGCTTGCGGTCCAGTCGATGTCCTTCGAAAAGGACAGCGCCGGCACCGCAGGCGGTTTCTTCTCGAAGGACGGGCAGCTAGGGATCCTCGTGGACGAGGCGGCGAGCCCGTCCGAGGCGCAGGCGCAGATCGAGCAGGCCACGGCGGAAGCCGTCCGTCACCTGTCTCGCCGGGTCCTCAACTGAAGAATTAACCTCAGCTCGCTCGATGAACTGGAGCGACGCGATGCGGGTGAGCCGCATCGGAACAATCACGATGCCTCATGCGTCTTGCCTCCGAGCCCGAATGGAATCTTTCCATGAGGGGCTTTCTCGGGGGGAAGGCGAGCCTACGTCCTCATCTCAGGAGCAATCAACGTCATGAATTCGATCCTCGATCAGTCGAACAACCCCTCCGACACCACAAACCAGACTTCGGATACCCCGAAGGTCGAGAGCTCGGAGCCCCAGAAGCCCCGCCGGCCGCGCGGGTTTGCGGCGATGGACCGCTCAAAGGTGAGCGAGATCGCCAGCAAGGGCGGCAAGGCGGCGCACGCCGCAGGCACCGCGCATCAGTTCTCCAGCGACGAAGCGCGTAACGCCGGGCGTAAGGGCGGTGTCGCTCCCCACGTCCGCCGTGGCCGCGGACCGCGCAACGCCAATGTCACCTCTCCCCCGAGCGGTGGGGCGAAGGAGGGGGCGACGGAGTGAATGGGGCGGGGGGCCCGGCCGCTCGGCCGGGAGCAGAAGCGTTCGACGGCCAAGGGGAGGGATGGAGAGGCGGCGACGGCGACGCAGCTCTATCCCTTTCGTCATTTTATAGGCCCTTGTCTGTTGCCTCTGGGCCCGCTTCCGAGGTTTCTTTCGAGGCGTGAGCGATCTGCCGCCGGTCCGAGTTCATCATCCGCACGTGGAGGCGCGCCCCGATATGCTCGCGGGGAGCCCAGTCGTTCGCGGCACGAAGGTCCCGATCCGCCGCTTGTGGGCGTGGCATCGGAAGGGCGTCACGGTGGAGACGCTCATCAAGCGGTACCCGCAGCTCGGTCCCGCCAAGGTGCTGTGCGCGCTCGCATTCGCATACGACAACGAGGACCTCGTGGAGGCTGATCTCGAGCGTGAACGCGTCTTGCTCGACGCGGAGGCCGAGAAGGTTCCCGGAGCGATGGCGCAGACACGCCTACCTTTCTCCAGCCCGAGCGGCGGCAAGTGAGCGTTTTCGCGGAATACTGAAAACTTTTCCTTCGCCCGGGCGTCCGAAGGGGCTGTCATGACGACGCGAGGGAACGCTTTGGCCGCTGGCGAACGAACAGGCTTGCCGCGCGGGATCGCGGCCTTCCGTGAGCACGGTCCCACCCTTGCACGTGTGTGCATGGCGCTCTGCGGCGAGCGCGCGGCGGCCGAGCGTGCGCTCGAGCGCATCGCCGCCGAGGTGGGCTCAGCGCGCTTCGAGGCGAACCAGGAGAATGTGCTCGTGCGCCTCCTCGGGCTCGCCCGCGTCGCGTGCTCGAACCAGCTCTCGAAGCTCCCGATCCGGAGCACTTCGGCGGCCTTCGTCCCCGAGTCCTCCGAGCCCGCGCTCACGCGTGCGGCGCTCGGTCGCCTGAAGCCGACCGAGCGCGAGGCGGTGGTGCTCCACGTGGTGGGCGGTCTCGACGCGGCGCAGGTCGCCGAGGCGTGTGGAATCGATCTCACGACGGCGCGCACGCGCATCGCGCGCGGCGTCTCTCAGCTGGTGGAACAGGAGAAACGACGATGAGCGATACGACGTGTCTGAGGTTTCACGAGGACATCGTCGGACTGCTCGAGGGGACGGCCGCCGAAGCGCTGAAGGAGCACGTCGCGAGCTGCGATCTGTGTCGCGACGCGCGGCACGATCTCGAGAACGTGCTGCACCGGGTCGCGCGCGCGGGCGAGGACCTGCCGTTCACGCTGGCGCTGGCGGACCGCCTGGCGACGCTCGCCGAGGAGGCCGCTGCCGAGGCGGAGAAAGTGACGGCGCTCGCCGATCGCGTCAGCGAGACGCGCATGCGCGACTCGAACGCGCGCGCCGCGAT
Organism: Polyangiaceae bacterium; assembly: GCA_043736975.1. Classification (GTDB taxonomy): domain Bacteria; phylum Myxococcota_A; class Polyangia; order Polyangiales; family Polyangiaceae; genus Labilithrix. Next base: position 1,308 of record JAYTBL010000448.1, on the reverse strand, counting down.
CGCGCCGTCGGGGGCGGTCGCTCCTGCAACGCCTGCCGCCGCGCCCAGCCCGCCCCTGAACGCCAAGCCGCGCAGCAAGAAGGCCCTCTGGCTGCTCCTCGCGGCGTGCGCGAGCGTCGGCGCCAGCACAGTCGTTGGGTTCAAGCTGGCCGATCGCCAGCGCTCGCCCGAGCTCGCGGCCACGCGCTCGTGGCACGGCAAGGTCGCAAAGATCGCGCGAAGCGGTGCCGACAAGACCGGCGGCCTCTCCGTCACCACCCCCTCCGGCAAGGCCGAGCTCGGCGATGGCGCGGAGATCAAGGCCGGAATGCATCTATCGACCGACGGCCGCACGCGCGCCCGGCTCGAGTTCGACGACGGCAGCTTCGTCGTCCTCGACCGCGCGACCGAGCTCACGATGGAGCGCGCGCCGCGCACCGTCACCCTCGACGACGGCGCGATCATCGCTGATGTGGCGCACCTCGAAGGCGCGCCGGCCGCGTGGGTCAACACCCCGAGCGGCCGCATCCACGTCCTCGGGACGAAGCTCGCCGTCACCGCTGCAAGCGACCGTACGAACGTCGAGGTCATGCGGGGCGAGGTCGAGGTAACGAGCGCGTCGGGCAGCCCGCAGCACGTGTCGGCCGGACAGGAGGGCGTCGTCTCCAAGGATGGGCGCATCGACGTCGCACCCGCGAACGATCTCGCCCAACGCGCGGCCTTTGGCGAGCAGCTCATCGCCACCCACAACGAGGACACCGAGGCGCCGGCGAGCGGGCTCGGCGAGCTCCGCGCGCGCCGGCCCGGCCGCACCGACGAGAAGGATCACGCCGTCCACTTGGCGAAGCACAGCGTCAAGGTCCGGATCGCGGGCAACGTCGCGCGCACCGAGATCGACGAGGTGTTCTCCAACGACACCGACGACGAGCTCGAGGGTATCTACCGCTTCCCGCTGCCGCATGGCGCGCAGATCGAGCGCCTGGCGCTCGAGGTCGACGGCAAGCTCGTCGACGGCGAGTTCATCGACAAGGCCAAGGCCGCCGCGATCTGGCGCGGCGCCATCCAGCACGCGGCCCCGCAGCAGCCGCGTCCGAAGGAGGAGCTCGTCTGGGTCCCTGGTCCCTGGCACGACCCCGCGCTGCTGGAGTGGGCGCGCGGCGGCCGCTTCGAGCTGAAGATCTTTCCCATCCCCAAGAAGGGCTCGCGCCGCGTCATCATCGCCTACACTGAGACCGTCGCGCCTGTCTCCGGCGTTCGTCGCTACACGTATCCGCTGCCCCAGGGGTCATCGAGCCAGCTCACCATCGACAACTTCGTCGTCGACGCCCA
>JAYTBL010000447.1:0-1570 GCA_043736975.1 Polyangiaceae bacterium | reverse complement strand
TCGTTCCGCACCCCCGCCCTGATCCGCAAGCCCGCTGCGTAGACGTCTCGACTGGGTTCAGCCGGGAGAGCCAAGGCGCCAAAGCGTGCTCGACGATTGAGCTCATCCGTCGGCGAGCAGGCGCGCCGGTGCTACGACCAAGAAGATGCCGGGTGGACCTCCTCGTCGCGTCATCCGTAGAAGGCCGACGGACAGGTGCGGTCTGCGCTCCCACGTCTTCGCGCGATGAGACGATCCATCCTTTTTTCTTGGCTCTTGGGGCTCGCGGGTCTCGGCACGGCGTGCGGCGGCGCGGCGCGGGACGCGCGATCGAGCGCGACGTCGTCGCGATCGCCGTTCACGGTCGCCGTCGAAGGACGCTGTCCAGAGCTTCGCGTCTACGACGTCGGGCAGAGGACCCTGGTGGTCTTCGGCACCTAAGGCCTCGATGAAGCCGGCGCGTGGACCGGACGTCAGACAGCGCACGCGGCGCAAGCGCTCGCGCTCGTCGAGGCGAGCGACCGAAAGAAGCCGGCAAGCCCGCGTACGGCGGTGACGCGGCCGGCGCTCCTCGACGGCCTCCCGCGAACGACGACCGGCTGGGCGGAGGGCGACCTCGACGTAGGCGGCCAGTTCACCTCTCTCCCGAGCGGCGTGTGGCTCGAGCGGACGCTGCGCACGCCCGCCGCGCCGAACAAGGGCGCCCTCTTCGAGACTTCGCACGACGGCTTCACCTGGGCCGGATCCTCGTGGCGACGGTCCTCGGGACGCGACGGCCTGCTCCGCGGCGCGCACACGACGCTGCCGACGGCATCGACCCTCTGTCCGGGCGACGAAGCGAGCGTCGCGCTCTCCCTCCTCGCTTCGGAGCGTACCGCTGACGGGACGACGTTCGTCGCGGGACGCTGCGAAGACGTGCTCCATCGGCCGGTGGGGCCGCTCCTCCTCGGGCGCTACGATGTTCGCACGCACGTGTGGCAGCGCATCCCCGCGCCCGCCTCCGTTCTCTTCGAGGGGCCCGAGGCGATCGTGAACGCCGGCATCATCGCCGTGTCCCCCGACGAGGCGTGGATCTGGGCCTATCGCCCCTTCACCGAGAGCGACCGTGAGCGCGGGCACCCTCGTGCACTTCGACGGCACGGCCGCGCCCGTCTCCGTTCCTTTCGCCGGTTCGATCGTATCGCTCGCGCGCTCTCTCGACGGATCGCTCCGGGCGCCGCTTCGGGATGGGATTCGCGCCGACGCCTCAAGGCGGGATCGGAGGCGAGACCCTGTTTCTCACGACCGAGCCGGAGCCGATCGTCGCGGACCGGCGCCTCGAACGCGGCGGCAGCCTGCTCGCGCGCATTGACGACGGAACGAACATCACGATTGCGGGGCGGTTTCCGGACACGCTTCGTGGCCTCAAGGGGGAGCTCTCGAGCCGATCCGACGGGAAGCTCTTCGCGTTCTTCACCGGCGAGCCGTTCGAGCTCGCCGAGATCGACCCGGCGACGGCCGACGTCCGCTGGCAGAGGTCGCTCGAGGGAATGCGCTTCTCCGAGCCCAGCAGCGGATCGTGGGCGGTCGGCGCGGACTTCTTCTTCTTCTG
>JAYTBL010000446.1:0-1571 GCA_043736975.1 Polyangiaceae bacterium | reverse complement strand
CGCGGTAGAGCTTGCCCTGCTCGACCTTGGCGCGCTCGAGCTGCACGAACACGCGCTCGTTCTGGATGGCGCGGAGGCAGTAGCGCGCCGCCTGCGCGACGAGCTCGTGCTCGTGCGGCGTGAAGGCGCGATTCTCGACGCGATCGAGCGCGAGGACCCCGCGGACGATGCCGTCGTCGATGACGGGGATGGCCGCCAACGCCCGGATCGGACACGCGCCCGCGTAGTAGGGAACTTTGTACGAGGGTCGGAGGTTCTCCAGGAGCACGGCCTCCTTCTTCGCGATCACCGCGGCGAGGACCCCGTCCCCGATGGAGAACGGCGCATCGTGGATCTCATCGGACCCCGTCGAGAGCTCGCTGATCCGGAGGTGCGTGCCCGAGTCGGTGCGCCACAGCAGGACCGCCGTGTGGAGGTCGAGGGTGCGCCGCAAGAGCTCCAGCGCGTAGTGCACGGACTGGTGGATCTCCTCGACGCTCGAACGCGCCAGTCGCTCCTCGGCGTCCTCTTTCTGCGAAGCAGCCTCGCCGGCGCCCAGCAGGCGGTAGCTGCGGGCATCGTCGCGGAGGCGCTTCAGCTCCACCTCGACGCGCGAGCGCGCGGTCAGGCGGATGCGCGCCACCTCGGCCCGGAGGAGCAGGAGGTTCAGGAGCGCGAACGACAGCGCGAAGCCGGCCTGCGTGACCAGTGCCTCCCAGCTCGTCTCGCCGAGGGTCTTGTGACGGATGATGGTGTCGAGGGCGACCACCCAGCCCACCACCGCGAGGCCCGAAGCGGGACGCCCGAACGAGGCGACGAGGGCCACGAGGACGTACGTGGCGGGGGCGAAGCGCCCGGCCAGCGTACCGTCGTAGCGGAGCAGCGCGGCATCGAGGCCGACCGCAAGCAGCGCCCCGAGCTCGAAGTCCAGGAGGAAGCGCGCGTCGCCCGTGAGCCGCAGCTTCTTGCGCAGGCGCTTCACCAGGAGAAGCGCCCAGACCACGGCAGCGGCGGCGGGTAGCGCGCCCAGCGGCGCGGTGGCGCCCCCGAGCACCACGTACGTCGCGAGCGCACAGGTCAGCACGATCCCGTATCCCCCGCGGGCGATCCGCCGGATGAGAAGTGTCGCGCGGACGAGCGAGTCCATCTCCCATGGCGGTATCAGGACGACTCCCCGCGGGCCAAACAGACGGCAATTCCAGCAACTTGGTTGACATGACCCCACACTGGCGCGCGGCGCGTGCAAACCGTCACCCGCGTGCGTACAACACTCCCGTGACCGAGCCCGCCGAGCCCGCCGAGCCCGCACCCTCGGCCCTCAAATCGGAGATCGCCGACAACGCCGAGGTCGCGCGCGGCTTCACCAATGCGCCGGTCGCCGGCGCCTTGCTCGCCACCAACATCGGGGTTTTCCTGGGGCAGGTGTTCCTCTCCGGCGACTGGCACGACGCGCTGAGCATGCCCGACCGCGTGCTGCGCTGGCTGGGGGCCAACGCGTCGCTCTGGACCATCGCCGACAACCGCTTCGAGACGCTGGTGACGTCGTGCTTCCTCCACGGCTCGATCCTGCACATCGCCCTCAACTTGCTGCT
>JAYTBL010000445.1:0-4268 GCA_043736975.1 Polyangiaceae bacterium | reverse complement strand
GGATATCCGCCGCTAGCCCGCGTGCGGGGCGAGCTGTCCGCGATGCGTGACGCGACCGTCGAAGCGAAGGACCTCGAAGAGGCGCTCTTCGAGCTCATCACGCCGGCGCAGCGTGCCCGCCTCCAGGCTGATCTGGATCTTGATTTTGCCCATTCCCACAAGGCTACCGCGCGCTTCCGCGCCAGCTACTTCAACAAATCGTCGGGCCTCGCCGCCGTCTTCCGCCTGGTGCCGAACCGCGTGCTCACGCTCGCCGAGCTCGGCTGCCCGGAGATACTCTGGCGCCTCGCCGATCGACGCGCCGGGCTCGTGCTGGTCACCGGCCCCGCCGGCTCGGGCAAGTCGACGACCATTGCGGCGATGCTCGATCACATCAACAAGACGCGCCCGGTTCACATCGTGACCATCGAGGACCCGATCGAGTTCGTGCTCGAGCCGCTGCGCGCCCAGATCACGCACCGCGAGATCGGGCCGCACGCGTCCGGGGTGGGGGTCGCCATCCGCAGCGCCGGGCGCGAGAACGCCGATGTCGTGCTGGTGGGTGAGCTCCGCACCGCGGAGAGCACGCGGCTCGCGCTCCAGCTGGCGGGCCAAGGCGTGCTCGTCTTCGCGACGGCGACCACGAACGGCGCCGTCGCCACCATCGAGCGCCTCGTGGGCTGCTTCCCCGAGGTCGAGCAGCCGCAGGTACGAGGCATGCTCGCCGAGAGCCTCGCGGCGATCGTCTCGCAGCAGCTGCTGCTCACCGCCGACGGCAAGTCGAAGGTAGCCGTGCACGAGATCCTGATCGGCTCGCCGGCGGTGTCCGCGCTCATCCGCGAAGGCAAGGCCTCGCAGCTCACGAACGTGATGCAGGCCGGCCAGGCGACGGGTATGCAGACGATGGACCTCGCGCTGGAGCGACTGCTCTCGCAGGGCCGCATCACCGCCGAGGACGCCATCGACCGCGCCGTCGATCGTGAGCCGTTCGCGCAGGTGATCGCGCGCCTCCGCCCCGACCTCGCCGAGAGCCTCGGCTAGGAGCGTGGTGTTTTTCGCCGATACCGGCGCGATGCCGGCGAGCCATCGGGCGCGAGCCCGATCACGAGAGCCCGCGCCGTGAAGAGCAAGCCTCCCAAGCGTAGCGGTGCGCGGGCGGAGGAGGGGAGCGGGCGGGCCTCCGCTGGCCGCGCAGGTAGCAGCGATAACGTCAGCGCGGAGGTCGACGGTAGCGGCACCGCCTGGGGACCCGCAGGGAAGCGGGCGCCGTGAGAAGGGGTTCGAAGCCACCACCGTCGGTCGCCCGACTCGAGCGGGGCGGCGGTGCGCGGATTACCCCCCGCGCGCAGCGAGACAGCGGACCGCGGCCAGCGGAGGCCCGCCCGCTCCCCTCCGCAGCCCCCCGACCTCGAAGCGCAGCTAGCGGCCCAGCTCCTTGGCGAGGGTGGCCTTGAGCCTCGCGAGGTCCGGGATGGTGAGGCGGTCGGCTTCGATGTCGAGGATCATGCCGTAGCGCGCGGCGATCGCGAAGATGGCGAGCGGCGGCGCGCCCAGCTGCGTCTCCAGCTCGGCACCGAGGTCGCTCCACTTCATCCAGCGCGCCGCGCCGTCGGTGTCGCCCCACAGCGCCACGATCATCACGATCTGGTTCGCCATGCGCGCCGGGCTCGGGGACGCCGCGTAGGTCGCGCGGTGCTTGGTGTCGACATCGCGGAAGCGGGCGGCGAGCGACTTGAGCAGCGTCGCCATCCACGGCTTCAGCGCTTCCATCTCCTGCTCGAGGATCGCGCTCGTCACCACCATCACGACCGTCTTCTCCACCGCGACCACGGTCGCCGTGCGCGGGCCCTCGGTGAGGATGGCCATCTCGCCGAACACCGCGCCGGGCCCGATGGTCTGGAGCGTCTCCACGGAGCCCGGGAGGTCCTTCTGGATCTCGCAGCTGCCAGCCACGATGATGTACGCGGCGTCGCCCTGCTCGCCCTCGCGCACGATGGTCTCGCCGGCCTGGAACGTGCGTCGGGGAAAGTCGCCGCCACCGCGCATGAAGCGGAGCAGGTCGTCGCGCAGCGCGACCACACTCGGGTAGCGAGCGTCTGGGCTCTTCGCCATCGCGCGCAGGACGATGCGCTCGAGCTCCGGAGGGACGCCTCCGTCCTTGGCGATCTTGCGCGGCGCGGGGAAGCTACCGTTCGCGGCCAGGCTCAAGGTCTCGGTGCGATCGGAGCTCGCGTACGGAGGGCGCCGCGTGAGGAGCTCGTAGAGCACCGCGCCGAGCAGGAACACGTCGGAGCGGGCATCGAGCTTGTCGCGATCGCCGCGCGCCTGCTCGGGCGACATGTAGCAAGGCGTGCCGATGATCGAGTTGTCGGTCGTCGACGCGTGGCGCGCGGGCGCAGCGTGCGGGTTGGGCGCGGACTCGGGAGACGGCTCGCTCGAGACGAGCCGCGCGATCCCCCAATCCATCAGGTAGACCTGGCCGAACTCGCCGACCATGATGTTCGCCGGCTTGATGTCGCAATGGAGCACGCCGCGCGAATGCGCGAAGGCCAGCGCGTCGCAGACCTTGGTGAGCACGTCGAGCAGCCCGTAGAGCGTGCTGGTGTCGAGCGGGCCGCGGGGTATGGCGCGGATGACGTCGCTGAGGGTCTGGCCTTCCACCAGCTTCATCGAGAAATAGAGCTGATCTCCCTTTCGCTCTCCGATGTCGTAGACCGGGACGATGTGCGGGTGATCGAGGAGACCGGTGAGGCGCGCCTCGCGGAGGAACATGCGCACCGCGGCGTCGCTCGAGCGGAGATGGGTGTGCAGCGTCTTGACCGCAATGCGCCGGTCGAGCGCGCGATCGACCGCGACGTCGATGGTGCCCATGCCTCCCGACGCGGCGCGCGACTCGATCTGGAGGCGCTCCTCGGGCGTCCGCCGGATCTCGAAGAGGATGGCCTGGGTGGGCGAGGTGGTCGGGACGATGAGCTCGCGCAGCGTCGGCGGCTGGTTCGTCATGCCCCCGGTACCATCGCCGCGCGGCTGGTACGAGTCCGGCGCGACCGATCCGAAATCGGGCGGCGCGCCGTGCGTGGGCAGCGGCGCGATCATCGTGCCCTCGAGGCGCCTGCGCTCCGGCATGGTGGTCGGCAGGCATGCCCGATCGGCGAGCTCCGGCGAGCTCTTGCGGTCGCTGGTCACCCGCGAGCCCTCTTGGCGTGCTGCTCGAAGTTCGCGACCAGGCTCCGCGCGAGCATCATCGAGATGCCCATGATCGGCAGCTGCGAGTTCACTCCGATGCTGGTGGGCAGGATGCTGCCGTCGATCACGAAGAGGTTCTCGACGTCCCAGGTCTCGCCGGTGGGCTTCACCACGCCGGCCTCGCGGGTGGTGCTCATCTTTGCCGACCCGAGCGGGTGGAACGCCATGCACTCGATGCGCCCGGCGTGGATCGGGTTGACGGCATCGGGCGCGAGGAAGTCCAGCTCCTTCTCGTTCTTGATGGTGCCCATCCCGAAGACCGGAAGCAGGACCTCGCGGGCGCCGGCGCCGAACGCCATCTTGCCGAGGATGCGGATGGTCTTCAGCAGGCGCGCCTTGTCGCGCGCGATCATCTTGTAGGTGATGAGGGGCTCGCGTGAGATCCAGCGCCGGACCTGACCGCCGCCGTCGTCGTGGACCATGCCGCCGAAGAAGGCGAGGTTCGGGATCTTCTTCACCAGGCGGCGGTGCTCGGGGCCGATGCCGGGGAACGCGGCGGCGAGCACGTTGACCGCGGAGTAGACGCCGTTGATCCAGATCCCCTCGTCCCAGTAGTGGTCGGTGTAGACGCTCTGGAGGGCGCCGTCCCAGCCGTCGACCTCCTCGTCGAAGAGCGCGCCGATGCGCACCGCGGGATGCAGCGTGAGGTGCCGGCCGATGTGCGGCGACGAGAGGCCGCTCTTCCGCAGGAGGAGCGGCGTGTGCATCGACCCGCAGGCCACGACCACGACCTTGGCGCGGATCTCGAAGGGGACGTTCGGCTCGCCGGTCACGCCGTCGAGGAAGCGGCCACGTACGCCGCGCGCCCGGCCGCCCGCGGTGTCGATGCGCTCGACCCGCGCGTCGGAGACGATGGTGGTGCCGTGGCGCGAGGCGTCGGGCAAGAACGAGATGTCGACGCTCATCTTCGCGCCGTTGGGGCAGCCGAAGTTGCAGCGCGCGGCGCCTTTGCAGCCGCGCGTGTTGCGCTTCATGCTCTTCATCTCGACGCCCAGCGAGGCGGCGCCCTTCACGAAGAGCTCGGTGGCGCGCGAGCGCATCTG
>JAYTBL010000444.1:0-4270 GCA_043736975.1 Polyangiaceae bacterium | reverse complement strand
GGCACCAACAGCACCTCTCCGGGGTCGCCACGTCCGGAAGCTTCCAGCGCGACATGGGTAAGGAGAGCGCGCTCGTGGCGCTGCGCGCCGACGGCGCGGAGTTTCCGATCGAGGCATCCATCTCCTCCGTGCTTGCCGGCGATCGGCTGCTGTTCATCGCGATCGTCCGCGATCTCACGGCGCGCAAGGCGGCGGCAGCGGAGCGCGAGGCGCTGCAGGTCCAGCTCCAGCAGTCGCAGAAGCTCGATTCGATCGGGCAGCTCGCGGGCGGCGTCGCGCACGACTTCAACAACATGCTGAGCGTCATCCTGAGCACCACCGAGCTGGCGCTGGAAGCGGTCCCCATGGGCGGGGAGCTGCACGCGGACCTCGTCGAGATCCGCAAGGCGGCGGAGCGTTCGGCGGCGCTGACGCGTCAGCTTTTGGCGTTCGCGCGACAGGAGGCGATCGCGCCGCGGCAGCTGAACCTCAATGAAACGGTCGCGGGTATGCTGACCATGTTGCGGCGGCTGCTCGGCGAGGACCTCGCCATGACGTGGACCCCAGGGGTGAACCTCGGGCACGTGAAGATGGACCCCAGCCAGGTGGACCAGCTCCTGGCCAACCTGTGCATCAACGCCCGCGACGCGGTGACCGGCGTGGGCACGGTCTCGATACGCACCGCCAACGCCACGCTCGACCAGGCCCAGCTCCAGGGGGACGCCGCGCCTGTCTCCGGCGCGTTCGTGCTCCTCTCGGTGAGCGATAACGGCTCCGGGATGGACGCCAGCACGCTCGGGCGGATCTTCGAGCCGTTCTTCACGACCAAGGAGGTTGGCAAGGGCACGGGGCTGGGGCTCGCGACGGTCTACGGCATCGTCAAGCAGAACGGCGGCGGGATCGATGTCGCGAGCGAGCTCGGCAAGGGCACGACGTTCTCGATCTACCTGCCGCGCGACGACAGCGCGTCCCCGCGGCCCACGCAGGCGAGCTCAAGCCTGGCGCGAGGCGGAGGCGAGACCGTGCTGGTGGTCGATGACGAGCCCGCGCTCCTGGTCCTCTGCAAGCGCGTTCTCACCAGCAAGGGCTACACCGTGCTGACCGCGCACACGCCGCGCGAAGCGTTGGCGCTGGCTGCGGAACACCGCGCCGAGCTCCGGCTGCTGATCACGGACGTGATCATGCCCGAGATGAGCGGGCGCGAGCTGTCCGAGCAGCTGACCTCGCTCTACCCGGAGGTTCGAAGCCTCTTCATGTCCGGGTATACGGCGGACATCATCGCCACGCGGGGCGTGATCGAGGAGGGCGTGGCCTTCGTTCAGAAGCCGTTCGTCACCAGCGATCTCGGGGCCAAGGTGCGGAGTGTGCTCGATGCGCCCACGCGCGGCCACGCCTCGGAGGCTCATGCGCTGCAAGATGCAACATGGGGCGCGGGCCCGTCGGCGAAAGCGTCGCGTCCGGTCGATTGATCTTCTCACGCATTCCGGAAGGTGGAAATCATCGTCCACGATGGACCGAGGCACCACGATTTTTTGGAGCATCGTCGCCCTGCTCTTCGCCGCGTCCGCGTTCTTCGCGGTGCAGGGCGGGCGCCTCAAGCGCTCGATCCAGCGCGCCGGCGTCACCGTCTCCACCGGCGACCTCGTCACGCTCGCGTCGGTCACCGACGGAGACAGCGTCATCGTAAGGACCGCCGCGGGCGACGACGTCGTCGTGCGCATCATCGGCATCAAGTCGCTCGAAGCCGGAGCGGGCAAGGAGTCACTCGGCGTCTACGGCGTGGAGGCCAAGCACGCGCTCGACCGGGCGTGCGCGAACAAAGCGATCCGCGTCTTGCTCGGCAATCCGCCCAAGGACAAGCACGGGCGATCGCTCGCCACGCTGTACGTCGAAGACGAGGACGTCGCCCTGCGCCTCGTCAAGGACGGGAGCGTGCTCGTTTACACGGCGTTCCCCTTCCCCGACATGCAGCGTTACCTCGACGAGCAGGCTGGCGCGAAGGCGCAGCGCAAGGGCCTTTGGGCTGATCCCGCCGCCGTGGCGCGCGCCGATCTGCTCCTCGGCATGTGGCGGAGGGAGGCCCCATGATCGTTCCGATATTGATGCGCCGCTTCGCCCGGCGTGTCGCCTTCCATCCGCCCGCGACGCTCCGCGTCGCGCTGCTGCTCGCAGCCATCCTCGCGTACGGCGCGAGCGGCTTCGTGTTCTTCGAGCTCGAGGCGAAGCCGGAGCTCACGTTCTTCGACGGGCTGTGGTGGGCCATCGTCACGGTCACGACCGTCGGCTACGGCGACTACTTTCCGACGACCCTCGGCGGGCGATTCCTCGTCGCGGCGCCGCTCATGTTCTTCGGCATCGGCCTCCTCGGCTACGTCGTGTCGCTCGCGACGTCGGCCCTCGTGGAGTCCCGCAACAAGGAGCTCAAAGGCATGGCAAACATCACGTACCAGAACCACGTCGTCATCTTCAATTTCCCGTCGCTGGACAAGACCCTGCGCGTGATCGACGAGCTTCGGCACGACGAAGAGTTCGGGCATCAACACGAGATCGTCCTCGTCGACGAGGACCTCGCCGAGCTGCCCGAGGAGCTCGTCGAGCGACACGTCCACTTCGTGAAGGGACCGCCCGCGCGCGACGCGACGCTCGGCCGCGCCAACATCGATCGCGCGACGCACGCGATCGTGCTCGCCAAGCGGCCCGGCGATCCGCACTCCGACGCGCTCAACCTGAGCATCACCCTCGCCATCGAGGCCCGAACGCGCGCCGTTCGTACGACGGTCGAGTGCGTCGAGATCGGCGGTCTCGAGCTCCTCAAGAAGGCAGGCTGCGACAGCATCGTCTGCCTCGCGCGCTTCGACGCCCACTTCATCGGCAACGAGGTGCTTCAGCCCGGCATCCAGTCGGTCGTCGACGGCCTGCTCGGGACGACCACGTCGCAGCAGCTCTGCTTGTCCGCCGTACCCGCGAAAGCAAGGACCTTCAAGGACGTCATCGACGCGTGCGCGGCAGCGCGCCACGTACCGCTCGGAATCCTCCGCGGGCACGAGTCTCTCCTCAACCTCGGCGCGGACGTCGAGGTGGTGTCGGGAGACCGCGTCATCAGCATCGGCTCGGAGCGCCTCGCGTGAGTCCTTGAAAGTCACGGCAAACGTGCGAGGGTGTCCGCATGGCGGCGCCGGTCAAAGCGATCGTACTCTCGCTCGCGATCGGCGGCGTCGTCGGGTTCGGCGCTGGGGTCGTCGCGGTCAAGGCAGGACGCGACCTCTTCGTCGGCATGTTCGCCAGCGAGCGGGCTGCGACCGTCGCTACCCCCACCACCGTGGACCGGCCGTCGTTTGTCTTCCAGCACGCAGGCAACTGGCGGGTCGACGCCACCGACAAGGACTACGACGCCGACCACTCGTTCTCCGTCGAGACGCCAGGACAGAGCTTCGTGATGTTTCAGATCGCCGAGGGCGACCTCGAGCCCAAGGACGTGGTGGAGACGCATGCTGCGCTGCAGATGGCGAAGGTCATCAAGCAGGCGACGAGAACGTCGTTCACGAAGTGGGGCGCGTACACCGGCGAAGGCGCGCTCCTGACAGGGAAGCATCTCGGGCTCACGCCCGGCACCGTTCGGATCTTCGCGTTCCGCGTCGGAGAGCGGACGTACACCGTCGTGGAGTCTACTTACGACGACGACCGGGCCAACGTGGAGCCGGGATTCCGGCTCATCGAGCGATCGTTCCGCGTGAAGGGAGCCCGCTAGCGGGATCGTCGCGTCAGGTGTAGCGCGAGCGCGGTGTATGCCTTGGGCCGTATCGCTCCTCAGCCCTCGACCGGCACCACGTGCTCGGCGGGCACGCCGTCGGCCCGGACGTCCGCGAAGACCTCGACCACGAACACGTCGTCGCCGTTCGACTCCCCCTCGTACACCAGCGCCGCGCCGCCGCCCTTTGCCGCGCGCCGCACGTCGGCGCGCAGGCGCTCCAGCAAGAGGCCTTCGCCGAAAGGATGGATCTCGACGAACCCGCCCGCAGTCGCCGCCAAACCGAACGGCCGGAGAACCGTGCGTCGCCTCGCCCGCGCGACGAGCACCGCCTGCTGCACGAGCCTCGCCTCTCTCCCACCGACGAACTGCATGTTGCGATGTACCGGCGCCCCCACGAGCTGAGCGTCAACCCTTCGGTTTCAGGGCGATGGGTCGCACGGTCGTGAGGTTTCCCGCGCAGAGGCCCTTGTCGCTGATCAAGGTCGCAGGGATCGTCGCCACCGGTTCGTCGGCGTCGACCAGGTCGTTCCCGTTCGCGTC
>JAYTBL010000443.1:0-10177 GCA_043736975.1 Polyangiaceae bacterium | reverse complement strand
CGACGTCCCCCTCGGCGGAGAGCCGCAACAGACCGAGCGCAGACGTCGGACGATCGGCCCGCTCCGACGTCCCCGCTCCCACCAGCCACGCCACCGCGAGATCCCAGTCGGGATGCGAGAGCTCGGGCAGCACGAACGGCGGCGGCAGGTGCGGCGCCGAGAGCTCGTCGATCGACGCCGGGAACCGCGGCAGCTCCGCGGAGCGGTCCTCCTTCGGGGGACCGGGTGCCGAGGTCGAGGTAGCGCCTGGATCCTCGGCGAACGCCGGTCGCGAGAGCGTGAAGAGCAGAGAACAGATCGCCGCGCGGACGCCGAGGCGCCGCACCAGGGTCACTCTCGCGCGCGGCGCGCGCGGCGTGCGCGGTGAGAGGTGCTGCGCTGCCGTGTGAGCCACCGCTCGTCTTCTACCAGCGCCACCACGCGGCGCGAACCGGCAATACGACGTAAGCTTGGCGAGCGATGCGCCGTGGTCGAAGCAGCAGGACCGCGACCTGGGTCGCCGTATGGAGGGGGCTCGGCGCGTTCGACCTGCCCGTCGTCGCGACCGATCCCCACGCGCGCGCGCTCGTACCTCCGCTCTACCGCGGTGTGCTCGACGCCGCGGGGCTCCTGCCGCAGGCCACCCGCGCCGCGGTCCGCGCGGCCGTCGCCCTCAGCGGCGGGATGGCGCGCCACCTCCCCTTCCGCACCCGCGCCATCGACGACATCATCGCCGCCGAGCTCGCCCGCGGGACCGCGCAGCTCGTCCTGCTCGGCGCCGGGCTCGACGCACGCGCCCATCGCCTGCCCGGGCTGGAGCGCACGCGGATCTTCGAGGTCGATCATCCGGCGACCCAGGCCGTCAAGCGCGCCGCGGCGGCCTCGCTGTCGACGAGCGCGGGCGGCGTGGTCTACGTCGCGGTCGACTTCGCGACCGACGATCTCGCCCGCGCGCTCTCCGCGGCCGGCTTCGAGGCTTCGCGGCCGTGCGTCATCGTCTGGGAGGGCGTGACGATGTACCTGTCGCGCGCTGCGATCGACGCCACGCTCGCGGCGCTCGCGGCGCTGGCGAGCGCCGGCTCGGTGCTGGTCGCGACCTACTTCACCACGCCCAGCGCGGCCCACGCCGTGCTCACCGCGCTCGCCTCGCCGTTCTTCGCCGGCATCGGCGAGCCGCTGAGGACGCGTCTCCCGCCGGCGGCGGTCGCGGCCCTGGTCGCCGCGCACGGCTTCGACCCCGAGAAAGACGAAGGCGACAGCGACTGGTCGGCGCGCTGGGTCGGCCGGCGCACGCGCATCGTCCTGCCCGAGCGCCTCCTCGCCGCCCGGCGCCGCGCGGCGTGACTCACGGACAGGGATCGGAATCCGAGGGAAGCTTTCGCTAGACTCGGTCGCGTGCAGAGCCAGGGCGTGGTCGGGCTGTTTGCGCGCGCGGGCGCGGTAGCTGGTGGCGCTGGGCCTCGGCCTGGCGGTGATGCCCGCCGCGCCGGGGGACGGCGGCGGCTCGGTGCTGGGCAAGTCATCGGCGCTCGTGAAGGCGTGGACCGACGGCTTCGGCAACCCCGAGATCCTGAAGTTCGGGCTGCAGATCATCCTCATCGTGGTCACCGGCGAGGCCATCGCCGCGAGCCCGCCCGCCCGGCGCCTGCTGGCGCGGCTCACCGCGCTCCCTCGAACCGCCACCCAAGCGCTCCTCCTCGTCACGGTGTTCGCGCTGATCACCGGCTGGCTGCACTGGGGCTTCGGGCTCGTCTCGAGCGCGCTGCTGGCGCGGGAGATCGGGCGCTCGCTCACGCTGCGCGGCGTCAAGATCCACTACGCGCTGCTCGGCACCGGCGCGTACACCTCGATGCTGCTGTGGCACGCCGGGCTCACCGCCAGCGCGCCGCTTCTCATGAACACCGAGAAGAACTTCGTCAGCGAGGTGCTCGGGCTGCAGGGCGCGAAGGTGCCGCTGAGCGAGACGATCTTCGCGCCCTACAACCTGGTCGCCTGCGCGGTGCTCTTGCTGATCGTGCCGCCGCTGGTGGTGGCGATGCATCCGAGGGAGGGCATCGCGGCGCCAGATCTGGAGGCGATGCCATCGCCCCCCGACGAGCCCACGAACGAGGAGCGGCCGCAGACGCCCGCCGAGTGGCTCGACCGCACGCGCCTGCTGACGTTCGTGGTGGGCGCGATCGGGCTCTCGTTCCTGTGGCGCTACCTGCGCGAGCACGGGTTCGATCTGAATCACAACTTCGTCAACTGCACCTTCCTCATGCTGGGCCTCGTGCTGCACGAGAGCCCGGTCGCGTACGGGCGCGCCCTCGCGCAGAGCGTGCGCGGCGTCTCGGGCATCGTGCTCCAGTTCCCGTTCTACGGAGGCATCCTCGAGGTGATGAAGCTGACCGGGCTCTCGGCGAGCATCGCCGACGTGTTCGTCCATGCCGCCACCGCGCGCACGCTGCCGCTCTTCACGTTCCTGGCGTCGATCCTCACCAAGAGCTTCGTGCCTTCGGGCGCCGGCGAGTGGGCGGTGGAGGGCCCGGTGATGCTCCAGGCGGCGAAGCAGCTGGGCGTGCCCTACGGCAAGATCACGATGGCGGTCGCGTACGGCAACATGCTCGGCAACATGTACCAGCCCTTCTGGAGCCTCCCGCTGCTGGGCCTCATGGGCCTCCGCGCGAAGGACATCATGGGCTTCTGCTTGATCCTCTTCGTGGTGTGCCTGCCGGTCCTGGGGCTCGCGCTGCTGCTCTGATCCTCACGAGCCCGGCGACAACAACCACAGGAGCAGCAGCGAGACGGTCAGCGTCGGGAGCAGGACCAGCGTGCCCAGCTTCACGAACTTGCCGATGCCGATCTCGATGCCGCGCCGGCGCAGCAGGTCCATCCACAGGAGGCCCGCCAGCGATCCAATCGGCAAGAGGCGCGGCCCGATGTCTCCGCCGATCAGCGCGGCCAGCAGCGGGCGGCTGCCGCCCTGAGTCCCCAGCGCCATCATGTTCAGGATCGACATCGGGTGGTTGTCGACGATCGCCGAGCCCAGCGCCGACACCACGCCCACCGTCGCGAGCTGCGGGCCGCCGCCGCGCTGCGCTTCGTAGAGACCCGCGAGGCGATCGACGAGCCCCACGTTCCGCAGCGCCGACACCACCAGGAAGACGCCCCACAGGAACGCGAGGATGTCGATCGACACGTGTCCGGCGAGCTGACGCGCTGACGCCACGCGGTAGCGACGCGCGAGGACGAGGCACCCGAGCGCGCCCAGCACCGCGATCGACCAGATCGGCCCGCCCAGCGCCGCCATCAGCGGGTACGAGCAGAAGACGCCGAGCATCAGCAAGAGCGCGGGGCGCTCGGCGCGGTGCGGCGCGGGGATCTCGGTCGCGGCTGCGGGCGCCGCGATGACGGTCAGCACCTCGCGATAGTGGAGGCGCAACACGACGTACGTGAGCAGCGCGCCCACCATCGAGATGGGGAGCATGGTCGCGGCATAGGCGTTGAACCCCACGCCCGCGAACTCCGCGACGATCATGTTCATGGGGTTCGAGATCACGAAGGGCGCGACGCCCGGCGCGAGG
Organism: Polyangiaceae bacterium; assembly: GCA_043736975.1. GTDB lineage: Bacteria > Myxococcota_A > Polyangia > Polyangiales > Polyangiaceae > Labilithrix. The sequence continues at coordinate 6,635 of JAYTBL010000443.1, read as the reverse complement.
AACACCGCGAATACGAGCGCCTCGAGCACCTTCGGATGGCCGGGGTACAGCCGGCGGGCGAGCACGATCACCACCGGCGTGAGGAGGAGGATCGCCGCGTCGTTGTTGAGGAGCGAGGGCGTGATCACGCTCGCCAGGAAGATCACGTCGAACGCGCGCCGAGCGCTGGTGTTCCGGGCGTGGGCCTCGAGCCGCAGCGCGAGGCGCTCGAAGGTGCCGACCTCCTTCACCACGCCCGTCATCACCATGATCGAGGTCAGCGCGAGGAGCGGCCGCCACTGAATGCGCGCCGACGTCACGAGATCCTCGAAGCGGAGCAGCTGCGTGAGGAGCAGCGCGAGCACCCCCAGCACCGCGGCGATCCCCGGCGTGACGCGCAGCCGGCTCCGCCACAACCGCGGACGCGAGACGGCCAGAGCCACGGTCATGGCGAGGGTCGAGTACGCGAGTGCCTGCTCCATCGCTCCCCTGCAGACTACCCATGCGCGAGCCGCGCGCCCGTTTCTTCTGGTGTTACGGCGGTGACACATCGCTGGATCGCGAGTGGCAGTCCGCACGATCCAGGCGCCGATGTGGGCGCCCTTCTGCATGACCTCCCCGTCCATGTTTCTCGCGCGCAGCGCGAGGCACGCGAAGTGCTGCAGGAGGCCCATGCGGCTGACCGGTGTCCTGCTCTTCCCTGCCTCGCTGCTGGTCGTGGCGATCGCCGCGTGCTCCTCGTCGACTGCGGCGACGGCCGATCTCGGCAACGGAGGGGACGGCACCGACCCCACGCCGACCGGCGTGCCGAACCGGACCGACAACTCGTGCCTCGGCAAGGAAGGCCTCGCGTTCGACAACGCGGCCTGCTCGTCGTGCATGAACGGCAACGGCTGCTGCGAGGCGACCATCGCCTGCTTCAAGGGCAACACCGAGTGCACGGCGCTTCAGAACTGCATGCTGGCGTGCGGCGGCGGCACCTCCGCCACGACCGACGCCGGCACGGCCGCCGACAGCGGCACCGTCACCACGGCGGCGAAGACGATCTTCACCACCGAGGTCTATCCCGGGGTGAGCCCGACCTGCGCCAGCTGCCACGGCGCGGGCGGCCCCGGCCCGGCGTTCTTCGGTTCGACCGCGGACGCCAGCTACACGCAGTTCAAGGCGAGGGGCTACCACCTCGCGAACAGCGCGTTCGTGAACAAGGGCGCGCACGAGGGCCCGGCGCTAACCGCCGCGCAGAAGGCGACGATCACGAAGTGGGTCACCGCCGAGGGCGGCGGTGGCGGCGGCGGTGGCGGCGGCGGTGGCGGCGGCGGTGGCGGTGGCGGTGGCGGTGGCGGTGGCGACGGGGGCGGGGGCGGCACCGCCAACAACAAGACAGAGTGCCAGGCCACCTGCAAGACGCAGCACGCGGCCGCGGTCGCGAAGTGGACCGAGTACAACACGTGCGTCACGAAGACCTGCGCGACCTCCTGCCTCTAGACGCGGGACCAAGATCCGGAAACCGCCAAACCGCCAAGCCGCCAAGTCCGCCAAGCAAAATCTTGGCGCGTGGGAGCGCAGCGAGACAGCGTACCGCGGCCGGAGGAGGCCCGCTCCCCTCCGCAGCCCCCCAACCGCGGAGCGCAGCTACTCGCGCTTCGCGCCGTCCCAGTCCCAGCGCGCGCCGAGCAGGATCTGCCGGTAGTTGCCGGGGAAGATGCCCTCCGGGCGGCGCGCCACGATGTACGCGGCATCGAAGAGGTTCTTCGCCGTGAGACGGAACGTGAGCCCGGTGCGCTTGTGGCGGTAGTGCACCGTCGCGTCGACGATGTGCCGTGACTCGAGCCGACCGATGCCGCCCGCCGCGTCCTGGGCGACGGTGTTCGCCGCGTCGGTGAACTGACGCCCGAGGAAGGCGTAGGCGATCTGCCCGCCGATCCCGGTGCGATGCTCGACGTCGAGGTTCGTGTTGAACGAGTGCTCGGGGGCATACGGCAAGAGGTTGCCGGCGTTCTTTCCGTAGCGAAACGTCGAGCGCGAGAACGAGTAGCGCGCGCCGAGCTCGACGACCGTCTCGATCTTCAGCGCCTTGTCGAGACTGAAGAGCCCCCCGCTCTCCACGCCGTAGAGGTTCGTGGCCCCGGCGTCGGTGAGGGTGGCCTCGGTGTTGGCCGCGGTGTTCACGATCACCTGGTTACTGAAGTTCGACACGTAGCCGGTCGCCTCGAGGCGGAGCCACTTCACGGGCAGGGTCCGCACGCCGAGCTCGTAGTTGATGCTCTCGTCGGGGCTGACCGACGTGGTCTCGCCTCGCGCGCCGATCGAAGCGGTCACCCGCGGAGGGGCGAAGCCCAGGTGCATGCCGCCGAACACGTTCAGCTGCTTCCGACCAACGACCGCTCCGATACCGGGAATCAATCCCTGGAGCGACTTGTCGCCCTGCGTGAACACGTCGGCAGTGCCCGCGTTCGACGCCTGGCGGAGCACGGTACGCGTGAACGAGAGGCGCTCGAAGCGCAGGCCGGGAGTGACCAGCAGGTCGTCACGGAAGGCGATCCGATCCTGCACGTAAGCGGCGAACGCGGTCCCGGCGTGCTTCTCCTCGAAGTCGAGGGAACCCGCATAGGTCTCGGGATAGCCGCCGCTGCGCTGCTGGTAGTGCGCGGTCTCGTGGAGCACGCGTCCGCCGAAGTCGAGGGTGTGCTTCACCGAGCCGGTCTCGAAGCGGTGCTCCGCGCGCGGCTCGAGGCCCAGCACCCCGTAGTCGCGATCGAGGATCGCGTTCGACGGGAGGAAGAAGATCGCCTCGCCGGGCACCGACGAGTCTCCGACGACCGACGTATAAGGCGCGCGCGCGATCGGGCTCCGCGTGTAATCCTGACGGCGCCAGATCCGGTCCGTCTCGTAGGCGTAGAGCAGGGTCTTGACCTTCGTGGAGGCGCCGAGCCGCTGCTCCTGCGTCAGCGACACGTCGTAGCGATTCAGGATGAGCTGACTGTTCGGCGAGAGCGACGCGCGGAAGCGATCGGCGCGGTACATGGCGCTGGTCAGGCCGACGTCGTCGGAGGCGGCGTCGTCGCGGTGGTAGCCGAGCTTCAGCACCGCCTCGCCGTCGCGCCCGGTGGGGAATGCGATCTTGCCCAGCACGTCGGTGGCGGAGAACGGGAGATCGCGGAAGCCGTCGCCGCGGCGCTGAATGACCTGCACGACGTAGCGCGCTTCGCCGAGGCGATCGCCGTAGCGCGCGAGCGCGCGGAGGTAGCCGTAGGTGCCGGCGTCGATGTCGACGCTCCCCTGCTGGTGCTCCGGAGGCAAGATCGTGAGGAAGTTGATGGTGCCGGCGAGGGTCTGCGGTCCGAAGAGGATGTTGCCGCTCCCCTTCACCACCTCGATCCCGCGGTAGCGCTCGATCACCGGCGCGAAGTACATGTCCGGCTCGCTGTACGGATTGATGGACATCGGGATGCCGTCCTCGAGGATGAGGACGCGCCGGCTGCGCCCGCCGTCGAGGCCGCGCACGCTGATGTCGATGCGGTTGCCGCCGCCGTAGTCCTGCCGGACGGTGATGCCCGGGACGCGGCGCAGCATCTCCGCGGTGTCGGTGGGGGCCGCGCGCTGCAGATCCTTGGCGGTGATGACGGTGCCCGAGCCCGGCACCTTCTGCAGCGCGTCGGCCTTGTTGCCGATGACATGCACCTCGGTGGGCTCCTCGCTCCGGGGTGGCGGCGGTGAGGGCGACGCATCCTGCGCGCGCGCTCGTTCGCCGAACGCGAGCGCGGCCGAGGTCAGCGCGAGGACGAGCGGGAGCCTCTTCACGGCGCCTTGCAGACTCCCTGCGCGTTGCAGCCGGTCGAAGGCGGAGGACAGTCGACGCTCGCGGTCGGCGCGGTGCAGCGGTTCGAGCAGAACGAGCCCTTGGCGGGGAAGAGCTGACAGAGCCCGCTCGCGCACTCCTCTGCGCCCGTGCAGGGCGCGAGGAAGCCCTTCTTCGCGCCGGCCTCGGCCGCCTCCGCTGCGGCGTCGACCACCGGCGTGGGAGGAGCGCTGGCGTCGACACCGGGCGTGGTGCCGTCGCAGACGCAGGCGCCGTAGCCGTCGCCGGCCGCGTTGCAGACCTGGTAGCCGTGCGTGGTACCGGCACACGTGCAGCCGACCTCGTCGCCCGCGTAGCAGGTCGGCCGGTCGGCGACGCACGCGAACAGCACGCCGAGCACCGCGGCGGCGAGGATCAGCGGGGCTCGCGGCATGCCGACCGAGCCTACCAAAACGCGACCGTCAATCGCGCTTGCAGAAGCCCTTGTTGTTGCACGAGCCGGTGAACGGAGGGACGCAGAGAGCCGTTGCGTTCGCCGGCGTGCAGGCGACCGCACAGTAGCCCTGCCTGTTACCCACGAAGCAGACGCCGCTCTCGCACTCCTCGGGCAGCGCGCAGTCCGCGGCGTTCGGCTTCTTCGCGCCCGCCTCGCTCACGCCGCCCTCGCCCGCGCCCCCTTCGCCCGCGCCCCCTTCGCTCGCGGCCGCCTCGTCGCCGGCGTCCGCCGCAGCGGCCGGCGCGATGATCGTGTTCGGCTTGCCGTCGTCGCTGCTGCACGCGGCGGCCACGCCGGCGATTCCGACGGCGATGAGGAGCCCGAGGACGTGAGGTGTAGAATGCATGTTCGTGCTCGTTGAATCGTAGAGGGAAGCGAGCGCGCGGGAGACGCGTGGTTGTTACACGCGGGTGACTTCGTGCAGGGCCAATGTAGGCGCGCGTCTCGGCCCTCTCCAGCGAGCAGGATCCGTTCCGGCGCGTGAACGCCGCGCCGCGCGCGAGAAATCATCGCGGCGCGTGGAGCTGCGGTGGATCGCGCGATCAGCGACGAACCAGGCCACGCGCGAGCGCCGCGCGCAGCGCCTGGTGCGTGGCAGCGTGACCGGGCCGCAGCGCGTGCACGCGTCCGCGCGGCGGTCCGCCGTACAGGTACAGATCGCCGATCAGATCGAGCAGCTTGTGACGCGCCGGCTCGTCGGCCTGGAACGGCCGACCCGCCGACAGGATGCGCTCCTGCCCGATGACCACCACGCTCTCTGGCGTCACGTGCGAGGCGAGCCCGCGCGCGAGGAGCTCCTGCACCTCGTGCTCGAAGCCGAACGTGCGCGCCGGGGCGATGCGCGCGCAGAAGTCGTCGGGATCCCCATCCCACCGCGCCTCGCGCGTGAGGCCCCCGAACGTGGAGCGCTCCCAGTCCATCGCCACCGCGACCGCGACCCCGTCGTGGGGCTCGAAGTCGTAGCGGCTCGCGCCGACGTCGATGCTCCCGCGCTCCACCACGCGCAGCGGCGCCGGGCTGCTCGCGACGCCCAGCGCGCGCACCTCGTCGGCGAACGCGCGCGCGCCGCCGTCGGCGAGCGGCGCCTCGCCGCCCTCGATCGCGATGGCGACGCCGTCGTGAACGCCGAGCCCCGCGAGCGCCGCCAGGACGTGCTCGATGGTGGAGACGCGGATCACGCCGTCGCCGCTCGCCACCGTCGTCGAGCGCGCGGTAGAGGCCACGTCGAGCGCGCGGATCGCCACCTCCGCGCCGTTCGCGCGCAGCACCACGGGCCCGGCGCAGCGCGTGAAGGTCAGCGCCGCGCGCGCGCCGGAATGCAGCCCCTGCCCGCGGATCGCCATCAGGGTCACGGTAGCGCTCCTCCGACCAGGGGAAAACCGTGTTGTCCCGAGAGTTTGCAGAGCAGCTGTAACATCCGTGTAAAGAGTTGCCTCCGCCGTCGAACCGGAGGACAGTTCGCCGCGATCCGCCGCTATTTCAGGCGTATCTTCAGGCGTATCAGGCGCGTTTCAGCTCAATTCAGGAGGTCCGCTCGTGTCACGAATCGCCCGTCTCGTTCCGCCGTTCGTTCTCGTGCTCGGTTTCGTGACGCTCTCGTCGCTGATCGCGTGCGATGACAAGAAGGCCACGCCGCCCGCGCCGGCTATGAGCGCCGTGCCGGTCGCCGTGACCGACGCCGCGACCGCCGCGGCCGATGCTGGCGCGTCCGGACACATGGCGAACTGCCCGACCTCCGCGCCCGGCGCGACGATCGCGCTGAAGGACGTCGAGGGCGGCATCGAGATCGCGATCACCTCGAAGGACGAAGCCGCCAAGAAGGACATCAAGGCGCGGATGGTGAAGCTCGTCGAGGCTGACCGCAACGAGGCGGAAGCCGGCGTGCAGCACAACGGCGGCGGCGGCGGCGGCGGGAAGTACGGCCGCTGCACGATCGTCATGCGCAACACGAAGCTCGAGACCGCCGACCTGCCCGACGGCGTGAAGGCGACCGTGAAGGCCAAGGACAAGACCGAGGTCGACTGGCTCCGCCGCGAGACGCGTGACCGCGACAAGGAAGCGAAGATGCCCGACGCGGAGGGCGCAGGCACCAAGCGCATGGCGCACTGCCCGAGCGCGGTCCCCGGCGCGAAGACCGCGGTGAAGGACTCGAAGGAAGGCGTCGTCGTCACCGTCACCGGCACGGGAGACGCCGTGAAGGAGATCCGCGACCGCGCCAAGCACACGGCGGAGATCTCGAAGCTCCCCGAGCCGCCGAAGCCAGAGCACAACTCCGAGGGCAAGGGCGGAGGCGGCCTCGGTCGCTGCCCGGTGGTCGTCGAGGGCGATACCACCGTCGAAGCAAAGGACATCGAGAACGGA
>JAYTBL010000442.1:0-4278 GCA_043736975.1 Polyangiaceae bacterium | reverse complement strand
GCGGCTACGAGCGCCAGGAGGCGTCGCTCGAGGTGTTCGCTGCGCCGGTGCTGCGCGAGTTCCGGCTCGATCACGGCCTGCCGGTGTGGCGCTTCGAGCTGGGGAGCGGCGCCGGGCGCTTCGTGATCGAGAAGCGCGTGCTGCTCGTCAACATGCAGAACACGGTGCACGTCTCGTATCGGGTGCTCGAGGGGAGCGGCGCGCTGGCGCTCGACCTGCGGCCCTCGGTCTCGTTCCGGCCGCACGAGGGCGCGGTGGCAGGCGCCGCGCCCGCGGACTACTCGCTCAACGCGACCGGCGGGCGCTACGAGATCCGCGGGCCCGAGCCCTATCCGGTGCTCCGCCTCCGGATCTGCGGGGAGTCACCGTCGTTCACCATCGACGGGCACGAGGTGGACAACCTCGTTTACCGCATCGAGAGGGCGCGCGGCTACGACCACACCGGCACGCTGTGGAGCCCCGGCTACTTCCGCGCCGCGCTGCAGGAGGGCAACGACGTCGTGCTCATCGCGTCCACCGAGTCATGGGAGACGCTCCTCGCGCTCGATGCGCCGGCCGCCGAACACGCGGAGCGCAGCCGCCGGGACAGCCTGGTGAGCAACGCCGACGCCCGCGCGCGCCACGGCATGGGTCAGGAGCTCGCGCTCGCCGCCGATCAGTTCATCATCACGCCGGCGAGCCGGGTCGAGGACACCGCGCGCGCGCTCGCCGCAGGCGATCAGGTGAAGACCGTGATCGCCGGCTATCACTGGTTCACGGACTGGGGGCGCGACACGATGATCAGCCTCGAGGGCCTCACGCTCTCCACCGGGCGCCACCAGGAGGCCGGCTACATCCTCCGCACCTTCGGCCAGTACGTACGCGACGGGCTCATCCCCAACATGTTCCCGGAAGGACAGTCGGCGGGCCTCTACCACACCGCCGATGCCACGCTCTGGTTCTTCCACGCCATCGACCGCTACCTGCGCGCCACCGGCGACCGCCTCACGCTGCAGCTGCTGCTGCCCGCGCTGAAGGACATCGTCGAGAAGCATATGCAAGGTACACTCTTCGGGATCGGCGTCGATCCCAAGGACGGGCTGCTCAGGCAAGGGCAGGAGGGCTACCAGCTCACCTGGATGGACGCGAAGGTCGGCGACTGGGTCGTCACCCCGCGCCGCGGCAAGGCGGTGGAGATCAACGCGCTCTTCTACAACGCGCTGCGCCTCCTCGCGCGCTGGCTGGGCGAGGAGGGGGAGGCCGCGGCGGCCGCGCCCATCACCGCCGCCGCCGACCGCGTGCAGCGCTCGTTCAACGAGCGCTTCTGGTACGCGGAGGGTAACCACCTCTACGACGTGCTCGACGGACCCGACGGCGAGCCCGACCCCGCGCTGCGCCCCAACCAGGTCTTCGCCATCGCGCTCCCGCACCCGGTGCTCGATCGCGCGCGCTGGCAGCCGGTCATGGAGATCGTGGAGCGCGAGCTGCTCACGCCGGTCGGCCTGCGCTCGCTCGCGCGCAATCACCCCGACTACAAGGCGAGCTACGACGGGGACCTCCGCTCGCGCGACGCCGCCTACCACCAGGGTACGGTGTGGTCGTGGCTCATCGGCCCGTTCATCGACGCGTGGCTGGAGCTCCATCCTGGTCGCGAAGAGGAGGCGCGGAGGTTCCTCGCGGGCTTCGGCCCGCACCTCGGCGAGGCAGGAATGGGCTCGATCAGCGAGGTCTTCGACGCCGAGGCGCCCTTCACCCCGCGCGGCTGCATCGCGCAGGCGTGGGGCGTGGCCGAGGTGCTGCGCTGCCTGGTGAAGACCCAGCGCCCCGTGCCGCTCGCGGCGGGCGTCAGTCTCGCCCCGCCCCCGTGACGCAGCGCCCCGTCGCCGCCTCAGCCCGGGTATCATCGGCCCGTTGGCTCGACGGCGGGGTAGGCAGGTGGTGCTCGGTGCGATGCTGGTCCTCGCGTCGTGCGGGCACGCGCGTGTGCGTCCGGGGCGGGCGCCGCTGCAGGCGCTGCCCGAGCCGCGACGTGCGCTGCGCCTCCAGGCCGCACCGGAGTGGTACTGGGAGCCGGTCGAGATCGATCCGCGCAGCGCGGTCGCGCCGCTGACGCTGCCGGTGGTGGAGTCCGCCCTGGTGCGTGAGCAAGGAGCGCAGCGGGTCTGGGAGGAGCTCGGCGTGGCCGGGCGCGAGCGGCTCCTGCGCGACGGGATGGTGGTGACCGCCAACGGTGAGCCGCGCCTCAAGATGGGTGCATTTTACACGGAGCTGCGCGAGCTGCGGGTGCCCTACGTGCTCACGCTCGACGCACTGGCGTACGCGCTGCACGTCGCGTGGGAGCGCGCGCTCGCCGAGGTCGACGACACGTTGCTGGCGCCCGGGCTCGACGCGCTCCTGGCGCAGCTGGAGACCAGGCTCGCGGCGGAGCAGAAGGGGGCGGGGGTCGAGCTGTCGGAGGCGATCGGGCTGGCGCGGGGGATGGTGGCGGTGGCGAAGGGGCTGGCGGCGCCGGTCGAGGTGATCAGCCCGAGCCCGAGCCCGCGAGAGGATGTTGCTGCGGAGATCAACCGCGTGATGGCGCACGCGGGGGTGGCGAGCAGCCCGCTGCTGGGGGTGCCCATCGACTACGCGCGGTTCGTCGCGCCGGCGGGGGCGGCGCATCCCGGCTCCTATCGCGCGCTCGCGTGGCTCGCCGAGGCTCCGCTCATGTTCGTCGCGCAGAGCGAGGCGCGCGGGGCGGTGGTCGGCGTCGGGACGTCACGCCTCCACGCTCGCGCCGCGATGGTGCTGTCGCGGCTCACGCTGCGCGAGGTCGATCCCGCCACCCACGCGCTGTGGACGCGCATCCGGCGCGTGCTGACGTTCGTGTGGGGGCCCTCTGACGATCTCACCGGGCCCGAGCTCGCCGAGGTGGGGACCGCCATCGGCGTCGCCATCGAGGATCCGAAGCAGGTGTCGAACGTCGTGACCGTCGATCGCCTGCGTCGTCGCGCGGCCCAGGGACGCACGCCGCTCCTGTTCGATGGCGCGGGGGCGCCCGGAAAGCCAGGCACCTCGCTGCGCCTCTTCGGCGGCCACGCCGCGGCTGACTCGGTGGCGCTCGTCGCGCTGGGCGCCGGGCGCAGGCTGCCCTCGCCGCTCGACCTCCCCGCGTGGCTCGGGGCGCGCGAAGGACGCGCCTCGCTCCGCGAGAGCGGCCATGATGGCGCGCCTGGTTACGAGGGCGCGCTCGCCAAGGCCATCGCCATGCGACCCGACGCGTCGTCGTCGTCGCGTCACGCGTCGGTGCACGGCACCCTGCTCGACGTGCTCATGACCTGGCTCGCGCCCGACGCGCCGCGCACGCTCGCGTCTCCCGCGGCGCAGCGCGCGGCGATCGAGTCGGCCCTCGCGGCCTGGACGTTCGCGCGCCACGACGGCGAGCCGCTCACCCGCAACCTGCCGCCACGCGGCGCGTCGCTGCGGCCGCTCGAGGTGCGCGGCGGCCCGCTGTCGGCGTTCGTCGAGGAGGCGCCCGATGTCATCGCGCAGCTCGTCGCGGCGGCGGCGCAGATGCGGCGCGGCCTGTCGGTGGTCGGCGGCCTGCCGGTCACGTCGCCGGCGATGGCCGGGCTGGTCGAGGTCGAGGACCTGCTGCGCCTCGCGCTGCGCGTCGCGGAGCGAGAGGTCAACGGCGAAGCGCTGCCCCCGGAGGACGCCGCCGCGCTCGCCTCCGTTCCCGCGCGTCTCGCGCGCCTCGAGGACGCGACCGGCGCGCTGGTACCGGTCGTCGCCGAGCTCGTCACCGACACCGCGGGCGACCGGACGCTCTCCACCGCGACCGGCGGCGTCGAGTCCGCAGTGACCGTGGTGCAGGAGCCCGGCACCGACCGCCTCCTGCTCGCGGTGGGCGCGCACATCGCCCATCACGAGCTCGTCGAGCCGCGCGCGATCCGCACCACGGACGCGTCGCTGCGGGTCCGGATCCTCCGTCAGGACGCGTCTCCCCTGGCCCGCGCGCCCTACACGGCAGCGTTTCGCGCGCGCCCGTAGAACGTTGCCGACGCGTTCGCTGATCGCTCGATGAGGTCTCGATCGGGGCGCAGCCTAGTCGAGCCGCACCGTCGCGGCGACGGGGGCGTGGTCGGAGAGCAGCTGGGCGTCCAGCACCGTGGCCTGCGCGATCGTTCCGCCGGCGACCGCCACGTGATCGATGATGCGGCCGGCGACGTCACCGGTGGGGATGCGGGTGACGGGCTGGCCGCGCAGGTCCGAGAGGCAGAAGGTCGGGCCGAGATCGGCTTGCACCGCCTCCACCGA
>JAYTBL010000441.1:0-4282 GCA_043736975.1 Polyangiaceae bacterium | reverse complement strand
CGTGTCCCGTGCGCTCGACGAGCTGGCGCGCGCCGTCCGTGAACGGTTCGGCGAGCGTGTGTCGGAGATCGTTCTCTTCGGCTCGTATGCGCGCGGCGGTGCCGGCGAGGACAGCGACGTCGATGTGCTGGTGGTGATCGACGCGCTGACCGACAGGGAGGAGCTCGAGATCGTGGATCTGGCGTCCGCCATCAAGCGCAGCTGCGAGGATTGGGTGGGGCTCGCGCCGATGCCGTTGTCGACGAGTCGTGCGCGCGAGCTTCGATCCCGGGGTCGTATGCTCTAGAAGCGGACCAGCTTCTCGACAGCCGCGCCCCCGCGGAGGCCATCTTCGTCATCGGGGATTGGAACGACGAGCTCGGCCGGTCAAAAGTAAAAGGAAGCGCCTCGCCATTCGCGAATCTCGTGGAGGACAAGGCGCGCTACGCGTTTCCCACTCTCCGGTTCGGAGAGAGAGGGATAACGACCATGGTGACCTCCAGCTTCGCCAACGACCAACACGTCGTCAGCATCGCCGCGGCGGCGTCCTACGTCGCGGAGAGCGCCACCGTGCTCCGCCTCGATGGCGTCTTCGCGGCCTACGGCGACACCACGAGCGATCACTTCCCCGTCGTGTCTCGGTACAAGCCATAGGAGCGCGCGATTTGCGTCGTGCCAGGCACGGGAGTGGCCGAGGCGAACCTCGACACCATCGAGCTCCGCGTGGAGTGAGCGCGCCGTCGAGCGCCGCCCTGGGTCAGAAGCCGGGGTCACGCACGATCGAGGGCTCGGCCATGGGATCGCGTCGCTTGCCCGGGCCCTCGCCCTTTCTTGCTGCCCCCGCGTCCGTCTGCCCGCTCGTCACCCCCGCGCTCACGACCGCAATCGCAGTCGCGACCGCACTCGCACTCGGCGCTTGCGCGCTTGCGCCCACCGCAGCGTCGACGCTCACCCCACTCGCGGCGAGCGCCCCCGCCGCGTTTCCGCTCCGAGACACCTCGCGCTCCCTCTCCGCTCCCCCGCGCATCAGCGCGACCACAGCGATCACCCCCGCCGCCGCCACCACCGCCGCGACGATCGCCACCCTTCGCCGTTGCCTCGGCGACATCCCCTCCGCCGCCACCGCCTCGTCCTCCGGCAGCTCCTCCCCGCTCACCGGCGGCACCGTGACGATCGAATCCCCGCCCAGCGGGACCGCCACCGCCTTGGGCGTCGTGGGGATCCCCGACTGCGGGCCCGAGTCCGTGGTCGAGGTCCGCCCCGCCGCGCGGCGCAGCGCGATCCCGAGCTCGGTCGCGTCGGCGAACCGCGCCGCGGGATCCTTCTCGAGGCAGCGCGCGACCACCTCCCAGATCGCGTCTGTCGCCCCGCTCGGTCGCGGCGGATCGAAGCGGATGATCGCCGATACCACCGAGTGGAGCTGCTCGCTCTCGAACGGGTTTCGCCCCTCAAGCATCATGTAAACGAGGATGCCCGCGGAGAAGACGTCGCTCCGCGCGTCCACGTTCCGCGAGCCGCGCGCCTGCTCCGGCGACATGAAGCTCGGCGTGCCGAGCATGACTCCGTCGAGCGTCACCGGCGCCGGCCCTGAGCTCGGCGAGCCCCTGCTGGCCGCGGGCGCCATCTTCGAGACGCCGAAGTCGAGCACCTTGGGGATCACGTGGCCGTCGGGATCGACCGCGAGGAAGACGTTGTCGGGCTTGAGGTCGCGATGCACGACGCCCGCGCGGTGCGCATGGGCGAGCGCCGATAGGAACGGGACCGCGAGATCGATGGCCTCGTCGAGCGGCAGCTTCCCCCGCTTCATCAGCATGTCGCCGAGCGTCTCGCCGTGCAGGAGCTCCATGACGATGGCGAGCGCGGCGGGCTTGCCGCTGGTCATGGTCTCGCCGCCGGGCCCCAGCTCGACGAGATCGAAGATGCGCACGATCGCGCGGTGGCTGAGGCGCGCCGCGGCGTAGGCCTCGCGGCGGAAGCGCTCGACCGACTCCTCGTCGCTCGCCTCCGGAACCAGCACCTTCACACAGACCTCAGCGCCGGTCGCCTCGTTGGTCGCCACCCACAGCTGCGCCATCCCGCCGAAGCCCGCGTGCCTCGTGAGCCGATACTTGCGCGCGAGCAGCGCGCCTTGCTCGAGCACGAGCATGCTGGGCGCGGACTCGTCCGCCGCAGCGCCGGCGCGCTCGTCGTCGACCCACGAGGGACGACGGCCGGAAGGAGGTGGAGGCGGAGGCAGGCGAACGTCCTTCGAATGAGCCGGGGGGAACCTGTTGATCGTGCAGGCTCGGGCCCCCTACGTCCAGCGAACCGGGATGGTCATTTTACGTCGTACGTGCGCCTACAAAGCGGAAAGGCGAGAGATCCCACGTTCCCGTGGGACCTCCCGCCTCCGTGTCATCCGTTTGGGCGGACCAGGAGCCCGTAGCGCAAAACCCAGGCGCGCCGGCCAGGTCGCATCACGGGATCGGCATAGGGGCAGAGCCCCACTTGTCAGTTGGGCGTGATCACCGCCGGCTCGGCGGCAGGCTTCGGCGTGAGCTTCTCCTCGAGCGCGGCCTCGAGGACCTGGTCCATCTTCGCGCACGCGATGAACTCGAGCTCGCTCTTGATCTCGGCGGGCACCTCGTCGAGGTCCGCCTTGTTGCGCTCGGGGATGAGCACGCGCTTGATGCCTGCGCGGTGCGCCGCGAGGACCTTCTCCTTGAGACCGCCGATCGGCAGCACGCGGCCGCGCAGCGTGATCTCACCGGTCATCGCGACGTCGTGGCGGACGCGAACGCCGGTGAGCATCGAGACGAGCGCGGTGAACATCGTGACGCCGGCGGACGGTCCGTCCTTCGGCATGCCGCCCGCGGGGATGTGGATGTGAATGTCGGTCTTCTCGAGGAAGTCTTTCGAGATCCCGAAGCGCTCCGCGTTCGAGCGCACGTACGAGAGGGCTGCTTGCGCCGACTCCTTCATGACGTCGCCCAGCTGTCCGGTGAGCTGCATCTTGCCCGAGCCGAACATCTTGGTGGCCTCGATGAAGAGGATCTCGCCGCCGACGCTCGTCCAGGCGAGACCGGTGGCGACGCCCGCTTCCTCGGTCCGCTCCGCGACCTCGCTCGTGTAGCGGGGCGCGCCCAGGAACTCGATGACGCCCGCCTCGTCCTTCAGGACGCGAGGGGTGAGGTCACCCTCGGCGATCTTCACGGCGACGCCGCGGATGCAGCTCGCGATCTGACGCTCGAGCGTACGGACACCGGCCTCACGCGTGTAGTGGTCGATGATCGAGTCGACCGCAGCATCCTGGATGTCGAGCATCTCCTTCGTGATGCCGTGCTCCTCGATCTGCTTGGGGATGAGGTGCTGGCGCGCGATGGCGAGCTTCTCGTTCCGCGTGTAGCCGGGGATCTCGAGGATCTCCATGCGATCGCGGAGCGGCGGCGGGATGGGGTCGGCGACGTTCGCGGTCGCGACGAACATGACGTTCGAGAGGTCGTAGGGGATCTCGAGGTAGTGGTCGGCGAAGGTGTTGTTCTGCTCGGGGTCGAGGACCTCGAGGAGCGCCGCCGCGGGATCACCGCGGAAGTCGTGGCCGATCTTGTCGACCTCGTCGAGCATGAAGACCGGGTTGATGGTCGCGACCTTCTTCATGCCCTGGATGATCTGTCCGGGCAGCGCGCCGACGTAGGTACGGCGGTGACCGCGGATGGCGGCTTCGTCGTGCACGCCGCCGAGCGAGATGCGGTGGAACTTGCGACCGAGCGAGCGCGCGATCGAGCGACCGAGCGAGGTCTTGCCGACGCCGGGCGGTCCGATGAGGCAGAGGATCGGCCCCTTCTTGTCCTTCTTGAGCTTGCGGACGGCGAGGTACTCGAGGATGCGCTTCTTGACCTTCTCGAGGCCGTAGTGATCCTCGTCCAGGACCTTGCGGACCGCGGCGATCTCGAGGTTGTCGGGCGTCTGCGCGTGCCACGGCAGATCGAGGATCCAGTCGAGGTACGTCCGGACGACCGTGTACTCGGCGGAGCCGACCTGCATGTTGCGCAGGCGCTTCAGCTGCTTCTTCGCGACGCTCTCGGCCTCGGTGGGGAGCTGCGCCTTCGAGATGCGGTCCTCGATGCCGTCGAGATCGCCCTGGTCGCCGTCGTCCTCGCCGAGCTCCTCCTTGATGGCCTTGAGCTGCTGGCGGAGCACGTACTCGCGCTGGTTTTTCCCCATCTCCTCCTTGATCTGGGAGTTGATGCGCTCGCGCATCTTGAGGATCTCGAGCTGGCGCGTCAGGAGGCGGAGGACCTTGCGGATCCGCTCCTTCGCGTCG
>JAYTBL010000440.1:0-1582 GCA_043736975.1 Polyangiaceae bacterium | reverse complement strand
TTCGCGTACGCGCAGGCGGGTGAGGTCGATCCGACGGTGGTCGAGGCGCAGGTGCTGCACACGCTGGCGAAGGACACGAAGCTCGACTGGCGACCGGTCGCCGAGCTCACGAAGAAGGCGCCCGCGCACCGGCTCCTGCACTGGGAAAACTTCGACAACCTGATCTCGGGCCTCGCCGCGCACCTCGTCGGCGACCATCCGGAGGCCGCCCTCCTCGGGGCGGCGGGCATCTCGATCCCTTCGTGCCCGGTGTTCTTCCTCAAGCAGCTCCGCGCCGCGGGCGACGGCACGAAGGCCGATCTCCAGCAGGCGATCTCGGCGCACGTGCGCATCGAGCCCGGCACGCTCTCGGCGGGCCGCCTCGCCGACGTCGACGACGCGGTGACCCTCACCTTGACGAAGCACGCCACGCTCGACATCGCCGGCACGCTGGGCCTCGCCCCCGTCTCCTCCCCCACGCTGGGGTTCTGGGCGAGCTTCACCGCGACGGTGGAGAGCGGGGTGCCGTTCGGAGATCAGAAATGATTGAACCAGTTCCAGATCGGGACCCGGTACACGTCGCGGAGGTTGTGCTTGTAGACGGGGGGAGTCGTGTCGCCATCCTCGCACCAGAGGACCGGGGCGTTGGGGGCGCAGCCGTCGTACTGGACGCAGCCCAGGCCCTTCAGGCCGAAGTCGGTGACGGGCTTCGTCGTCGTCTTGCAGCCGTTGATCGTGAGCCACTTGTCGCGCGCGCGCCTGCCGCCCTCGACGGGCTCGTCGTCGTCGTCGGTGCGGTGGTAGATGAGCGCCGCGGTGGCGCCGCATCCGCTTGACTGGCCGAAGCTGCCGTCGGCCGCGACGAATGCGCGGAGCACGTCCGCGCGCTGGCAGCCAAGGTGGTTCACCATGTACGCGCCGAAGCTGAAGCCGAGCGCGAAGACGCGCTGCTCGTTCACGCACAGGCTGTTCTCGATGCTGGCCATCATGGCGTCGAAGAACACGAGGTCCTTGTCGCCGCTCGTATCCCAGCGGCCGTTCAGCCCGCTGGGGAACGCGACGATGGCGTTGCCCGCCGCGTAGTCCTGCATCTTGATGTAGTCGGCCATGTCCTTCCCGGTCGCGCCGATCCCGTGGAAGAGCGCCACCACGGGATAGCCGCGGTTCGGGTCGTAGCCCTTGGGCACGTAGAGGAGGAACGAGCGGTCGACGCCGCCCGCCTTCACCGTCTTCGCGTCCCCCGCGGCTCCGCTTGCGGTCCCCGCCTTGCCGCAGCCCGGGCTCTTCGTGGGGAGCTTCGAGGCGGCGTCGGGCGCCGTCTGCGCGTCGGTGCCGGCCTCCACGAGCAGGAGATCGCTCGCATCGACGCCGTCCGTCGGGACCGGGACCGGGACCGGGCTGTCGGCGGGGTCGTCACCGCCGCAGCGCAGGAGAAAAGGAACGAACGCGATCAGACCAAGAGCGAGGAGAAGGGTTTTGCCCATGGAGCCGCCCGGACACTGGCAGACGCCAGCGCGCCGTCGAGCAGAAAATCGCGCGCTCTGCGCGTTTTCCTGCGCCTCTATCAGGAGCCAGCGTTCGCCAGCTTGATCAGGAGCTTGAG